>CAMAML010000053.1 GCA_945836835.1 uncultured cyanobacterium
GTCCCGATTTCATCCAAGGTCTTTTTTACCCCGCTCGTATCAAGCCCGTATCGTAAAATCAACACGTCCCGCTCTTTCGGGCTTAGCTGGCTCAACATTTTGCGTATCTGCTCAAACAAGTTTTCCTGCGAAACCCGCTTGTCAGGGGTTATCGTGTTGTTGTCCACGATAAAGTCGGCAATCTTTGAGGACTCGTCCGAAGAATTGGTCGGGGTGTCCATGGAAATCGTTGACTGAACCGATTTTATAATAGTGTTCAATTTGTTCAGGGAAATTCCGAGTCTGTAAGCAATTTCCTGTTTTGACGGGGTATGTCCGAGTTCGGTCGTCAAGTCCAAAGTTACCCGTCGGATTTTGCTCAAAGATTCTATCATATGTATAGGCAACCTGATAATCCTTGCTTTATCGGCGATTGCACGGGTTATGGACTGCTGTATCCACCAGGTTGCATAGGTCGAAAACTTATACCCCTTCGTGTAGTCAAATCGCCCCGCTGCCTTCATTAATCCCAAATTCCCTTCCTGTATAAGGTCGAGGAATGATAGCCCTCTGCCGATATATTTTTTTGCAATACTCACAACCAGACGCAAGTTGCCGTTTACAAGAATATTTTTGTAAAAGTCGCTTTGGGTTTCGTAAATCTTTTTTGCGACTTCAAGCTCTTCCTCAGGCGATAATCTCTGGATTTTGCCGATTTGCTGAAGGTAAATCTTCACACTGTCGTCAGAACTCACGGATGAAATATTTTCCTGTACCTTCGGGTCTTCCACGCTTGAAAGTACGTCCTCGTCTTCTTCCGTGACTTCCTCTTTTATCGTTGAAAAATCAACCCCTTCATCCGAAATTTCTTCGCTTAACCCGATTTGCTCTAAACTTTTTTTCATTGAAAACTCTCCGACCTAAACTCTTCTGTTACTTGTGATTATATCAGAAATTTGATTTGTTGTACAGTTTTTAACCGTTCTTTGTAATTTTTTGCCTTACGATTTCAAACGTAATTATTGCCATGGCGTTTGAAACGTTAAGCGAGTTAAATTTTTGAAGCATGGGAATTTTTATAACGTAATCCGATGCTTTAAGGAGTGATTTTGAAATTCCGGCATGCTCCGCACCCATAATTAAAGCGGTATTCATATCCGTGTAATCAATATCATAATAATTATCTTCCGCACTTGCGTCCGTTGCAATTATCCACCAGTCCGATTTTTTCAATTTTTCCATGGCATTACTCAGACTGTTTACTTTAATTATCTTTATGCGGTTAACTGCCCCGGCACTTGTCTTTTCGACCGTTGCATTGACCTGCACGCTCCTTCTTGAGGGTATAACTATTGCGATAACGCCCGCACAGACTGCCGTTCTTATTATTGCCCCCAAATTGTGAGCATCCTCGATGCCGTCGAGGATTATCAGTGTTTCGTTTGTGTGAGGTTCTTCCAAAAAATCGTCCAAATCGTAATATTTTACGGGCGAAATTTGGGCGATTACTCCTTGATGATTAACTTCCGCATAGTCGGCAAACTTTTCTTTTGCGACAAATTGATAGGTTATCCCCCTTTGTCGGGCAAGTTCTTTAATCTTTTCCAGCTTTGCATCGGAGTGAAGGTTTTTTGAGATAAGGATTTTGTTAATCTCTCTTCCCTCGGATGAAAGTGCCTCTATTACCGAATTTTTCCCGAAAATTATATTCCCGTCCATTACTTTGAAACCTCCAGCATTCTGTCGATACAGCCGATTGCCTTTTGTGCAATTTCTTTGTCTACCGTAATTTCGTACTGATTATACGCCAAGGCGTTGTAAATATCCTCTAACGTATTCCATTTCATATTATGGCAGACGAGGTTTTCTTTTACGAGGATAAATTCTTTGTTCGGGTTATCTCTTTTGAGCCTGTCCGCAACCCCTTTTTCTGTCGCTATGATAAATTGTTTATCGTCGCTTTCGGTTGCAAACTTCATTATCCCCGTGGTGCTTCCGACGTAATCCGCAAGTTTCACGACCTCCCTGTGGCATTCGGGATGAGCCAGAACCTTTGCCTTCGGATATTTTTCTTTCATGCTCAAAATATCATCGGGCTTAATTCTAAGGTGGGTTGGGCAATAGCCGGGGTATGTCGTAACCTTGACATTCCCGAGTTTTGTTTCAACCCATTTGCCCAAATAAGTGTCGGGAAGAAATAAAATTTCATCGGCATGGAGGCTTTCCACTATTTTAACCGCATTTGAACTCGTACAGCAAATATCGCATTCTGCTTTCACTTCCGCCGTGGAATTGATATAGCAAACGGTCGGCATGCCCGGATGTTTTGATTTAAACTCAATCAGCTGGTCATGGTTAATCATGTCCGCCATCAGGCACCCCGCCTCTTTTCTCGGTAAAAGTACCGTCTTTGTCGGGTTAAGGATTTTGGCGGTTTGTGCCATGAAAAACACCCCCGCAAAAACTATTACGTCGGCATCCGTCTTTGCCGCCTGCCGGCTCAGATACAAAGAGTCGCCCACATAATCCGCTACTTCGTCAATCTCGACGTTCTGGTAACAATGTGCCAAAATAACCGCATTTTTCCTGCTTTTAAGTTCTCGTATTTTTTTAATTAATTCTTGCATGTTTCTTAAATCTCCACCATTTAGTGTAAATTTTTGTTAAATTTATCTCTATTACAGAATATATTGTATAATAAAAATAGAAATAAGTTACACAAGGTGAGAATAGAATGAGTTTTTTAGATAGTTTTTATACTGGCGGAAACCGCCAAAGAGTATACATGTCAATAACTCCGAACGTCGGTTTGGAAATTATTCAACTTGATGTGAAGGACGGCTCAGTTGCCAATTATGCGGTAAGAGAGCTACCGTATAACGAAACGTCCAGAGATATTCAGGATTATGAATATTTCAAAAAAGTTGTTGGGGAATTATACGAGGAGTTGGGGATAAATCCTAAATGTGATGTTGTATTGAACATGCCTTTGGTAGTTTTCGGCACCATGCAGTTAGGGTTGCTTTTGCCAAACGATGCCATTACGGGTGCAATTCAGTCCGAAGTTGAACAGACTTATATCTTCAGACGTTTAGAGCCGATGGTGGCATGGCAGGATATTCTGACAGTAAGCAATAATCCGACCACGGGAAAAGAAACTCGCCCCGTATTGTATACGGCTCTACAACAAACCGTCGTTGAAAGTTTAAAAAATGCGTTTGCGGAATTGGGTTCAAATTTGGTGAAGGTTGAAATTTCACTGGCGTCCATGTTAAGAGCTTTGGACTATATGGGCGTTGTATCCGAGCAAATGCAGCCGAATGCGACTTGGAACTTAATGATTATTAACTCGGTCGGATATTCCCTCGTTTCTATGGTCGGGAAAAATGTTGTGGATTATTACGAAGAACCGCTTGCCACAAAATCTTTTGAAGGGGATGAAATATATAATGCGATTGCACAATCCGCTCAAATCACTCTTATGAGCTATCCTGCAAACCATTTGTTCATCCTCTCCGACACCGAACAGGTCAGTGCCGAGTTGTTACTTCCGAGATTAACCGTTACTTCAGGCGTAACAATTCTTGACAATAACAGCTTTAAACGCCAAGAATCACTTATACCGGTCAGTTTGAACGTCTTACAAAGCTATGCATCAAAGATTTCATTGCAGGCAATAGGTTGTGCGTTGGCGGATATTTCAGATTATCCTCTGCATTTCGATTTTCTCGGCGGAGGCAGTGATTCGGGCGATAACGAAACCTGCTTGCTTACTATCGGAGAACACGATATTGTCGTGTCCAAGGGTACCGCACTGAAGTTTTCGGCAGCGGTTGCGGGGATTTTGTTGAGTATTTTTGTGCTTATCGGGTTCGTTTTGCTCCCTAAGCTGGTTTCAACAACCAGAGTGAAAGCGGATAAAGTAACACAGGATCTTGAGGCTTTGAACAAACAAATTGAATCATTTAATTCGGAAACTACTCAAGATACGGGGTTTGACTTAAATAATGCCGTAGAAACGGGGATTAAAAATAATCGCTCCAAGTTGATGAATTACGTCGCATTGGGTGATGCCATTCCGAAAAATGTTTGGCTCACATACTTTATGACGCAGGGTACCGGCTTGATTGACGTTAAAGGTGTTTCTTCAAACGTCAGCGATATATATTTATTCTTCAGAAATATGCGAGACTCGTTAATCGGAACTCAGTTGAAACTTCAAAAGTTGGATATGGAAGCCTCCTCGCTTGATGCGGCGGTGAGCGGTACTGCTCCGGCTAATTACTCTTTTGAAATAACCAATATGACAAGCGATCAGCTTTCGGCATTAATTAATCCGGGGACGGACGGTAATTCCGAAAATCCTACAGGCTCGGCTAATTCGGGACAGAATAACAACCCGACGCCTTCAAATAATCAACCTGCGGCGAACGGTGCTATGGGAGACAATAGCGTAGCTCCGCCGTCAAACGGTTTACTCGGTTCGGAACCGATAAAAAAATAGTGTGATGTAATAATTTGCAAAGGAAAATTTAATGGCAGATTCCAATAATAAAGTAAAAGATGTTCTATATCTTCCGGCATTAATTCTTTTAGGCGGATTTATCGGGGTTGTGTGGATAATTGCCACTCAAATATCGCCGCAAATTTCGGAAGTGGGAAGTTTAAGGGCGACGTACAACTCTAAAATAAAAGAATACAGCTCAAGAGAAAAAGAATTGGAAAATTTGAAAGTTGCGTCGAAGGATAAATCCACGCAGGAGGCGGGGGCGGCTTCATCGTTAAGCAAAGGTTTCTACAAACCTTTGGAGTCGGGCTTGGAGCCTGATATTGTCTTGGCGGCCGAGTTTAACGAGGTTCTTTCGCTCATAACTTCAAACTCCATTAAAACCCGCTCGGTTAAATATACTTACGACCCTGCGGATGATGAGTTTATTAAAAATTCTCAAGGGAAATACAGTGTTTGCAAGCTCGATATGGAAATGATTGCAAATTATAACGATTTTAAGAATTTTCTGAAAGACTTGTACAAGCACGATCATTACTTGGATATCGTAAAAATCGAGATTGTGCCGTATCAAAAGAATAAGTCAATTCTTTTGATTAGCCTTCAGTTAAAACTGTATGCAGAGAAAGCTTAATTTCCCGAAGAATTAAAATCCAAACCGAACACTTGTCCGGAACCTTTAAGGCAAGTGTTGCAGTATTCGCTCTCTAAAATTGCTTTCTTGGAATAATCTTTAAAGTCGCACCCGCACCGACCTCTATGGTCGTTTGCCAAAAACGGGCAAGTATAAACCCCTTTTTCGGTGAGTATTCTGCCCCATTTGCAGTCGGTGTTTTGCGTAACTTGTGGAGTAATTGACGCCTCATCGATTGTGTTACCATTGAACCAAGGGGTTACGGTGATATTTTGTGGCGGAATTTTTATTTGCGTGGCGGTGAAAATTTCTCCCAAATTTTTTATTATGACATTTTCATCTTCGCCGTAGTAATTTGATACGCTGATTATCGGCGTAAGGTTGTGTTTTATCAGGTATTTTGAGGCGTGCAGAACCTGTCTGAAACTTCCTCTGGTGCGAACTTCGTCGTTTTTTATCTCATCATAGTGGGCAAGACTTAATTTTACCAAAATCGAAAAATTACTTTCGTCCTCGACACGTTTTAAGAAGCGAGCTTTCTTTTCGTTTATAAAACTTCCGTTTGTACATATGCAAACGTTAGCCCGTTTGAGGCACAACCGTAAAATTGTGTTAAAATCGGGGTGGGTCATCGGCTCAGCCCCTGTCAGACATATACATTCAATATTTTCATCCGTTGTATCGCTTATCGCCTCTCTAACCTTGTCTAACGATATAAAATCCTTAACCTTTTTGCTGAACGGAAATTCGATATAGCATTGACGGCATCGCTGGTTGCAGTTGTGGGCGGTAAGTTCGATAAAAAGATTTCTGAGACAAGTCAGTTGACATTCGGGTGCTTTAAAAAGTGATGTTTTCATAATAATTTTACCTCCTGAATTGATATAAGTTAAGTTTAAAATATGAAATTTAAAAAGAAATTGCCCTGTCGAGTAATATTATTCCCATGTTGCAAAACTTTACAAATCAACAAAATAACTAAAGAATTTCCAAAAATAAGCCGATAGGTATTACAAAAGGAATATAGAACTATGGGATTAGCGGCATCACAAGCAAAATTGTTAAGTATAACAACGAGACTTTCGGACAACGAGCTTCGGTCTCAGACGATTACTGCCGCAAAAATGGCACTCTCGAACCAAACAAGCGCCGCAAGCAAAAAATATATAAATGCACTAAATTCAACCGAACTTTTGTATGGCACGTACGATATGAACGGTAACAAAACAACGGTTGCACTGACGGGGACGGCATTAAGCGAGTATGCTCCGCTAAAGAACCAGTACGCTCTTATTAATTCAGCAGGACAGGTTTTGGTCTCAGAAACTCAGGCAAATTATTACGAAAAAAGTCAAAATATCAACGATTATTTGGCGTTTAACGGGATAGACAGGATTGATACGGGCGAAACCCGCACAGTCACGAACCCTGATTACGAAGATGCTTATAATGAGTGGAAGATAATACATGACGAATGGCTTGCAAATAAACCAGATCCTACGGACGAAAAATACTGGGAAGAGACCGCAGGAACTGATAACGAACTTTATCAAAAATTCCTTAATGCATCAGCATCCTGTTACAGCAGTGCGATGGGGGGCGGTTCCGGTTGTTATTTGCATGTATTGGCACATATGCTTGAATTGGATACTTCATTTGCGTCCTATCCTAAAAATTACACGACAAGTACGGGAAAAGATTTTAGTATAGATTCAGGGTACATCACGGGATCTGCGATTAACGGTGCAGGGAAAACTCCTGATATGGTGCCGATATCCGATGCTATCCAAAACGGATACAAGGGGCAAACAATGATGGCAGCCGAACATCCTGAAGATACAATAACGCAAGCCTCCTCTGAAGGGGAAAAACTTTTGAGCAACTACACCTTTGACGAAAGTGGCGAGAAGGTCTTAAAAACTCTATCCCAAAAATGTAAAGATATGTTCTATGCCGTATCAAATTATTCTACTCTTGGATTGGATTACGAGAATGATTTGAAGCCGGCATTAAGAAGTTTTCAAGAAGATATGGAGCTCGCATTTACTGACCGAAAATTCCTTGAAGATGTATATAATGATGACTATGAGGAATGGTTAAGTAAAGAAGAAACGTTGGAAGTTCCTCCTACGATAGACGAAATCGTCTACGAATACAGCGATGCCGACAAAGCACAGTGGTATGTGAACTTGTGGCACAGGATGAACGGGGCGTCTGACGAAAAAGACGGCAACCAAACAACCTCAACCACAAATACGACCGGCTATTGGAACGAGATGATACACAACGAAAGTTCTTCCACTACAGTCCGTTGGGCAGTGTTGGAGGACGGCTTAATGAACAGCTCGAAATGGTTACAAAACGCATTAACCCAAGGAACGATAAC
>CAMAML010000054.1 GCA_945836835.1 uncultured cyanobacterium
AAACAAAAGGAGGAGGCAACTCGGTAATTCGAATGTTGTTTTGGTAGAAAAAATCGATTATGGTTTAAAGGGAATAAGTAGAAATTATGTTCAAACTTTATAAAGAAACGTTTAAGACCACGAATGACGGGATAATTTTGGCAACACCGTTGATATTGTTTATGTGGATTTTGACTTTATATATCTCATACTCAAGAACGGTGGTGGACACAAGATTTGAGATTATATTGTCGGTCGTTACGATGTTGTTTATGACAAGTGCGTTTTGCTCGGGCTGGTTTTATATGGTAACAAAATGCGTCGAATTTTCAAAAAAAGATTTTATTATGGACAGCGACAAGGCGACCGAGTCTTTGAGATTAATCCAAACCATGCCTGACGGCATCGGGCGATATTTTCTGACATTTATTATTGTTTCCGTGATGTTTGTGGGAATAGCGTTATCAATGGTTGCAATAATGCAGATATTGGGGTTGCCGTTTATAAATTCCATAATTGCGGTAGTTTCCAAGTTCGGGATTGATCCTACCTCCCCGCAAACCGTTGGGGCGGCACTTGATAAACTTTCACCGTCGGAACTTATGTCACTGTTCAAACAGCTGTTAGTACCTTCAATACCGTTGATTACGATTGTGACAATCGTGCCGATGATATTTTCTTTTTTGATGTTGCTTTGGATGCCCGAGATTATGTATTCGGGGAAAGACCCATTTACGGCGTTATATAATTCCGTCAAAAAAGTTTTTGCAAAATTTAAGAAATCACTTGCCCTGTTTATTTATTTAACGTTCATACAGGTATTGATTTCGCTTATGGGATCGATTTCGATTATTAACCCTGTTTTATATGTATTGATGATGCTTTTATATTTCTACTTTATCGTATATGTCGTAATCTTAGTGTTTGCATATTACGATAAAGAGTTTAACTCTCAAACGGAAGAAGAGAGCGGGCAGGAAAACGATGAACAACAAACCGAAGATAATAGCGATAGTCGGAGCAACGGCAAGCGGTAAGACGACTTATTCAATAGAACTTGCAAAACAAATCGACGGGGAAATTATCTCGGCGGACTCTCGGCTTGTGTACAAGGGGTTTGACGTTACTTGTGCAAAACCAACGATTGAAGAGCGGGAAGGTATTCCGCATTATATGTTGGATATAGTGGAACCCGAGGTTGACTATTCGGCGGGGTTGTACGCACAAGACGCAAAAAAAGCCGTTTATAAAATCCTTGCAAAAGGGAAAACTCCGATAATTGTCGGCGGAACGGGGCTTTACTTCAGGTTGTTGCTTGAAAACTACAACATGCCCGAAGCAAAACCAAACTATGAACTTCGTGAAAATTTAAAGCAGGAAGAAACTTCAACCCTGTATGAAATTCTTATGCGATCGGACGAAGAGGGTGCAAAGACCATTGACCCAAACGACAGGAAAAAGATTATACGGGCAATAGAAATCGTCCAAACGAGCGGAAAACCCTTATCCGAAGCTCGCAGTATCGGAGGGGAGGGTGAGTTTGAAGTCGAATGGATAGGGAAAAATTTTCCTCGCTCAATTTTGTACGAACGGATAGACAAGCGGGTTGAGATTATGCTTGAATGTGGAATGGTGGACGAAACAAAATTTTTGTTAAAAAAACACGGGCGAATACCAAACCTTACGGACACAATCGGGTATCGTGAAATTTTACGATACCTTGACGGAGAGATGACGCTTGACGAGGCATTGACGTTATTAAAACAGAACAGCAGGAACTACGCAAAACGCCAGCTTACGTGGTTTAGACGAAACCCGCTTATAAAATGGGACATTTACCCTGAAAAGCTGAAAAAATAATCACAAAATCGGCTTAACAAAATCAAAACCATTCACAGAAATTTTCGTTACATAAAACTTTGCTCAAGTCGTCCATAAAACTTACCCGCGTCATCTCGTAAGTTACGGGGGTTATTGAAATTTTGTTACTCCTGATAGCAGAAATATCGGTATTTTCGTCCGATTTTTGTTTAATAAGTTGTCCCGCCATCCAGTAGTAGACTTTGCCTCTCGGATCAACCCGTTTTTCGTAATTGTCCGTGAACATTCTCTGCCCGAGTTCGGTTATGGCAACGCCCGCAATATCTTCTGCCTCGAGTGCGGGAATGTTTACGTTCAAAATAGTCTTTGACGGGAATTTGAAATCCTTCAATCTTTTCAAAAGTCGCCTGATAAACTCCCCCGAGAAGGTAAAATCTTCGTATTCGGGTTTTAGGCTCGCAAGCGAGACGGCGATACTCGGAAACCCCAACATCGCACCTTCCATGGCACAGCTTACCGTACCCGAATATAGGATGTCCGAGCCTAAATTAGGTCCGTGGTTAATTCCCGAGATAACAATATCGGGACGTTCCTCAGGGCTTAAAATTGCACTGATACCGATTTTGACACAATCCCCCGGAGTTCCTGTCGTAACCCACGCCTTCTTTGCACCGCCAAAGGGTTCAAGCTCTTCCACCCTCAAAGGGGTTTGGAGGGTGAGCGAATGTCCTGCGGCGGAGCGTTCTCTGTCGGGGGCGATAACGTATACGTCATGGTCTTTTGCCAATGCCTTCGTAAGGCTTCTTATCCCGTTTGCCGCTATTCCGTCGTCGTTTGATACAAGTATTTTCATTGTTTAAATTTTCCTCTTATTTTTCTATAATAGTACGGATATGGATTTTTTCAAGTAAATTTGTGTAATATTACTTAAAGATAAATTGAGTTTTATTTTTAAAGGGTTATAATATCAATGTATTCACGGAAATGGAAAGGATAGAAAAAGATATGGTTTCAGAATTGACACTGCCTCAACTTGAAAGAGCAATTAATCCGACTCACGACATAAAGCTTTTTTCGGGACGTTCAAACCCTGCATTGGCTCAGGAAATTGCGGATTGTCTCGGCACAACCGTCGGACCTATGGTCATAAAGAATTTTGCGGACGGTGAAATTTATGTTCAGGTTAAGGAAAGTGTCAGAGGGGATGATGTTTTTATAATCCAACCCGTTTGTAATCCCGTAAACGAAAATTTGATGGAACTTCTCATAAGCATAGATGCATTCAAAAGGGCTAGTGCAAAAACCATTACAGCCGTAATTCCTTACTACGGATACGCAAGACAGGACAGAAAAACTTCGGGACGAGAGGCTATTACTGCAAAACTTGTTGCGGACTTGCTCACAACGGCAGGTGCTACGAGAGTTTTGGCAATGGATTTACACTCCGGACAAATTCAAGGTTTCTTTAACATTTTGGTAGACCATATTTACGCAAACCCGATAATGGTAAACTATATCAGAAGTTTGAACATTAACTCCGAAGATATGGTTGCGGTAAGTCCCGACACGGGCGGAGTTCAAAGAACAAGACACTTCGCAAAACGTTTGGGATGCCCGTTTGCGATAATCGACAAACGCAGAGATAAGCATAATGAGGCTATCGCAAGCCACGTAATCGGGGACGTTAAGGATAAAGTTTGTATTATGTTTGACGACTTAATTGACACGGCGGGAACTATTTGCGAGGCGTCGAAACTTTTGGCAAAAGAAGGTGCTAAAGAAATTTACGTTTGTGCAACGCATCCCGTATTTTCGGGTCCTGCAATCAAGAGATTGGGCAGTGCGCCGATTAAGGAATGTATCGTAACAAACACAATTCCTTTGGATATGGACAAAATGCCGTCGAATATTAAACAACTTTCGGTTGCACCGCTACTTGCACAGGCTATTTCAAGAATACACGACGACGAGTCCGTAAGCTCCCTGTTCGGGTTTGAAAAAGAAATGCAGGTTTCATAAAACCCGATGTGCGGATAAGAGATTAAGTTTTTTGGAAATTTGGTAACATAAGATTGACAAGCGGATTTTAACCGTTTATAATTGCGATATGGCTAAAGTTATAAAAGTATTAAAAGGGACAAAAGACATTTTACCTCAAGATATAGGGGCATGGCACAGGTTGGAAGAAACTGCACTGAAGGTTTTTTCGACTTACGGCTACAGCGAAATAAGAACCCCTATATTTGAGGCGACGGAACTCTTTGCTCGAGGCGTTGGCGACACGACCGACATCGTGAACAAGGAGATGTACACTTTTGAAAAAAGTGACCGCTCGATTACCCTCAGACCCGAAAACACGGCGGGAGTCGTCCGCTCTTTTATCGAAAACGGCATGAGCAGACTGTCCGCTCCGGTAAAACTTTGGTACAAAGGTCCGATGTTCAGGTATGAACGCCCGCAGGCAGGAAGGCAAAGGCAGTTTCATCAGGTTGGTTGCGAAATGTTTGGGATAAAACAACCGACGGCGGACGCCGAAGTCATCATGATGGCGGTGGACTACCTGAAAGCCTTGGGGCTGAACGATTTGGAAGTCGAAATTAACTCCCTCGGATGTCCGACCTGTCGTGAAGAATATAAACGTAATATTAAAGAAGTTTTGAAACCCGAGTTTGAAAACCTTTGCGAAGATTGCCAAACCCGTTACGAGAAAAACCCGCTCAGGCTTTTGGACTGCAAAGTCGAAAGCTGTAAAGCAATATTTGAAAAACCAAACGTAAAAGAAGTAATTCAATCGGATTTTATTTGCGAAGAGTGTGCCGAACATTTTTCACGCCTCAAAGAATATTTGGATAAGTCCAGAATAAAATATGTCGAAAACAAGCTCCTTGTAAGGGGGTTGGACTACTATAACCGAACGGTTTTTGAAATAAAGTCTAACAATTTAGGGTCGCAAAACGCCGTCTGTGGTGGCGGACGTTATGACAGCCTTGTCAAAAACCTTGGTGGAGAAGATATTCCCGCTGTCGGCTGGGCTATGGGTATGGAACGCTTGAACGCACTTCTGCCCGAAGTCGAAGTTGAAAAATTGGACGGCTATATAGTATCAAACTCAATGGAAGATGCGGTAATGCTTGCCCAAGAACTCAGAAACAAAGGTAAAAAAGTCGAGTTTGACTTAGCGAACAAAAAATTTACCAAACAGCTTGAAAAAGCGTCCAAGGTTGCAAAATTTGCGTTGATATTGGGCGAGGACGAAATAAAATCCGGTCTGGTGTCCTTGAAAAATTTGGCAACTTCCGAACAGGTTTCGGTCAGTCGTGAAAAACTCGGTGAATTAATATAAGGGGTTAGAAAATGCACACAAAAGTACACGAAGTTATAAAACAACTATCTGCGGCTTTTCGTAAGAAATTCGACGACTACAAAGGCTTGTACCTTTTTGGGGCGTACCTTGACGAAAGAGAACACGAAGATGAAGATATCGAAATCGTTGCGCTCTTTGAGGTTGAGGACAGATCCAAAAGAGGGGAAATTTGGCCGATAATCGGGCAGGTCGAAACCGCAAATGACGTGACTATTGACTTGTATCCTTACACGGAAGAAGCATTTAAAAAAGACGAAGAATTGTATCAAGAAGTTATGGAAACAGGTCGTTTTTATAATCCGCTCGGGATTACCAAAAGAAGTAAAGTGTAGTTAACAAAAAAGAAAAGGGTAAGAAAATGGACAAAGTTACTATTCGTTCCGACAGAAAAGAAGATTACAAATTCATGTACAAAGGGGAAGAAGTCGTCCTCGGTGCGGGCAAAATTATCAGTATCGCAGACGGATTGGAACACGTTGTTCTTCCGACTTGTGCCATGAAGATTATGAACAACCTTATCGTTGTTAAAGAAGACGTGAAGAAAAGCTAAAGGCGTTACTGTTTTAATTTTTTATGTTGTTTTTGTTTGTGTTTATTCACAGACCTCCAAGGGAACTTTTCATTCTTGAAAAAGAACGGGAAGTATCCCATTTTTTTAGCAAAACAACTCAGTATAACGTAACGGGTAAACCTTAGTAGCTTCTTTTCATTAAATCGGAAAGTTTAATATCCTCAGGTCTTTGCGTAACCTTTGGTTTTGCAACCTTTTTTGGCGTCGGCTTTTTGAACTGAGAAAGTCCTATTTTCATGTTGTCGTCATCATTTAGAGTGAATATATCTTTTAAAAATGCTAGGAATGTGTTCATGGCGTAATCTCCTCAAATAAGTTTTTCTATATTTATAATACATTAAATTCTCATATTATGCAAATTTCATCGAACTTTGTGGTATATTATAAGTTGAGAGGGGAAACTGTTTTGGATTTGAATAACGGTTATTATAAAACTTTAAATGAAAATTTCAACACGGCTTTGAAACTGATTGAGAGCGAAATCGGGGACTCAGAGCTTATCGGAATGCTTGAAAACGGAAATATTCCCGAAAAGCAGGCGGCAGCACTTCGACTTGAGAACATCGACTCGGTTCGTGAGGCAAAAATTCTTGTGAAAAACCTCACGGGACAGGACGGAAAAGTTCGGGAGGCGGTTTCTTATAAGGTTAAGGAATTTGTCGAAAACGGCAAAATCCTTCCATACCTCCAATCCGAGCCAAAGTTTTTTGCAACGATTTTCTCGGATGCCGTCACGGATATTAACGGAAACGTTTGCAGAAACCTTATTGATACTCTTAACACCTTGAAAAACGTCGACGAATTTTGCGATAAATTTTGCCCGCTGCTCCTTACAAAAACCGAAAACTTGACGGAAGAAGTCGAGGGGATAGACTTTCAAGAAGGGAAATACAAGGTGAACAAGCAGGTCTTTAAGCTCTATTGGTGCTTGGAAACCGTTTTTACGGTAATCGATAAAACGGATTTTGAGCGGGTAAAAAAGATTCTTGCCCGAACCCGCCTGATAAACGAGTACACAATCAGAGAAAAAACCGCAAAAATTCTCACCCTAAACTTTGACGACAAAGAGTTAACCGAATATAAAAACGAGCTTAAACAAGACCAAAACTACTACGTCAGAAGGTTTTAGGCATGGAAACATCCTCGATATGTGAAGTTTTATTACAAAAACCATAAAAAATATATAAGAATTACGCAATTTTTATCATTTAGAAAACTTTATATATGTGTAGATAATATCAGACGGGAAAAATGAAAGGGGTCAGATATGGCACGAGTTTTAATATCAATGCCTGAAAGGTTTTTGGAAGAAATTGACGGTTTGGCGGATGCGGAAAACAGAAGTCGCTCCGAACTAATCAGGGAAGCATTAAGGACTTACATGTACCGAAATCAGGTAAGAAATACCCACAAGGCAGCAAATAATGCTCAAATTTTAGAAACACTACTTGGCTAAAATAAAAAATTTTAGTATAATAGTACTGAAAGGAAATAGGGGAAATGATTAACAAAACTTTGGAAAACGAAAAAGACTACGTAATGTCATCGGTTGATGAGTATTTTGAGATTTTGGACAAGGAAGCTCAAAAAAGATCGAAAATGGTTGCAAAATCTTTGACCAGATACCTCAAAAACATCCATACAAACTCCAAAACCGACGACGTCAAACAATCGATGAACGACTAAGCGTCAGACTTGTTTCAAATTGTGTAAAATGAAATTAGGAGAAAATTTGTGAAAAACTCGCAACAAATTTGTTGTGAGTTTTTG
>CAMAML010000055.1 GCA_945836835.1 uncultured cyanobacterium
CTAAATTCGCCTTTAAAAAATAATTACCAAAGGCTCATTAAGAAATTCTACCCTCGTAGGTAGAGGGTCACAGTTACGGTTAATCGGCACTCGTGCAATGCCCAAATAAACGTTAAAATCTCCTCTCCCGTAGGTAGCGGGGTAATTTTACCGTTATTTGGGCGTCGCGTGACTTGCCAAATAATCGTAACTTTCGCCCCGTCGTGTCCTGCGGAAAAACGATGACGCAGCTCTCCTTCGGCATTCCGCTCGCTCTGCTCACTCCACTCTACGCAAAATCCGCCTCCCGCTTGGATAGGGCGAACGTTACGCTTAAATTATCGTTCGTAAGACGCAACTGTGGTTGAACAACCAACCGCCTTACTTGTCTTGTGTTTCCTTTACGCTAGGGTTACTCCGCGAGACGCGATTATCCTTGCTTCCCGCCGAGGTTCTTTACTTGATTAACCATATCCGAAACTATTCGGTATATATGTTCGGTTAAATTTGCCTCCCGCCATGACGTTACTTTTCGGGTAACCTCAAGTCCGTCTGACGGAATTGGTATCATACAATATTTGTCCGAATATAAATGATATACCTTTTTCGGCTTATCAAGTTCGGTTACTGACGTCAATGGTTTTTCGTTATTTTTTAAATCCAGTAATGAAAATTTTACAAATGTATCCTGTCCTGTTTCTTGTATATTTTTCTCAGCAGTTACTTCCAGTGCCATTTTATTATGTCTAAGATAATTTGCCAAAGTGCTTCTCGAGTTCCTCAAAGTTAAGAAATATTCATCGCTTAACCCGTCCAAAGGTATTCTTACATACTTTGCTTCATCTTTGGCTTGTTTTGCCAAGTGCTTTTCAAACAGTCTGTCCGAATTTGCTATAAAAATTTTGGGTATTCTCATTTTTATTCTCCACCGTTAGTTCATCTACTATATAGTCCAAAAATAAAATAATTTGCTAGATTGTTAATTTATATTAACTTATCGCAATATTTTTCTATCGGGCATGCCGAGCAATTCGGTTTTAAGGGTTTGCATACATTTTGACCGTGGGTTACGATGAGGGTATTTATGTCAATCCAGTATTTTTCGGGTAATTTTTCTCTGAGCGCAAACTCTGTTTCCTCGGGGGTTTTGGTTTTTACGTAGCCGAGTCTGTTAAAAATTCTGTGGACATGCACGTCAACGCAAATTGCAGGCTTTTTGAACCCTCTTGCGACGACCAAATTCGCTGTTTTACGCCCGACCCCGTTAAACTTCATCAGAGCGTCTATTGTGTCGGGAACTTTGCCGTCGTAATTTTCCACAATTTCTTTTGAAAGTTGTATGATTTGCTTTGCCTTGTTTGCATAAAATCCAACGGGATAAATCGCCTCACACAAGGCTTTTTCGTCACAGGTTGCAAAGTCTTCGGGGGTTTTGCCGAGCTTAAGCATCCTCAGTGTTGCGGGATAGGTCGTTCTGTCGTTTGTTCTCAGGCTTAATATGCACGAAATCAGCACCAAGTATGGAGACTCAAACGTGTCCATCAACTCTACAAACTCGCTGCGTTGCTGTTTTGCATTTATCAGGTTTGAAACTATTTTATCTATATTTTTGTCATTCATAGACTTATTGTAATCTAAGAATTAAATTTTTTCAAATTTGTTAGAAAAGAATATACAAATTCAAGTTCTTCGTCGCTACAGGTGTCCAATGTCGACTTAATATTTGTAACAAGTTCTTCTCTTGATGAAACTTGGACATAATCGAACAGATCTCTAATCGGAACGGAAAACGCCTCTGACATCTTTGACAACGTGTCATAACTCGTAAAGTACATGCCCGTTTCAATTCTGCTTATGGTTTGGTATTCCAAGCCGACTATTTCCGCAAGCTGTTCCTGCGTGTAGCCTTTACTTTCTCTTAACTTTTTAATTCTTTTCCCGAAGGATTTATTTCCGGACGCCATTTTCACCTCACATTATCAATGATACAAATTCGTAACTCTCTCATAAATAACATTTTACATATATTTTTCACATAAAATATGCGTAAAATATCTTATGCCCTTTGGGGAGGGTAAATTTTGAATTTTCATGGTATAATCGGGAGGGGAGAGAATTAGCATGAAACTTGTAATCCAAATTCCGTGTTTGAACGAAGAAAAGTCTTTACCGATAACGCTCGAGGCGTTACCGAAACAAATTGACGGGATAGACGAAATCGAGATTGTCATAATTGATGACGGGTCGACGGACAGGACGGTCGAGGTTGCCCGCTCGTGGGGGGTAAAGCATATAGTAAGTTTTCCTAAAAATAAGGGGCTTGCAAAAGCGTTTGTGGCGGGGTTGAACGAGGCACTGGAGATTGGGGCGGACATTATTGTGAATACGGATGCCGACAATCAGTACAGTGCAAATGATATTGAAAAACTTATTAAGCCCGTGCTTGAAAAGAAGGCTGACATTGTAATCGGAGCAAGACCGGTTGCGGATATTGAAAGTTTTTCGCCGTTGAAAAAGATGTTACAAAAGTTAGGCTCTTGGGTTATGCGTCGGATAAGTTCGACGGAGGTTAAGGACGCACCGAGCGGGTTTAGGGCGTTTTCGAGGAGTGCGGCTCTTCAGTTGAATATTTTTGACTCTTACACATACACTCTTGAGACGATTATTCAGTCGGGTGCAAAGTCGCTTACCGTGACAAATGTGGATGTTGGGGTAAATCCCGAGCTTAGGGAGTCAAGGTTGTTTAAAAATATGTTCGTGTATATTTCACGTTCAATTTTTACCATGCTTAGAATGTTCATCGTATACAGACCGTTCAGGTTCTTTATAATCTGTGCTTTAATCTCTCTGTTCATCGGGATTATGCTTAGCGGGCGGTTTCTGTATTTCTACCTTATCGGAGACGGCAGGGGGCATGTTCAGTCTTTGATTTTTGCCGCAATATTCCTTCTTGCGGGGGTTCAGACCGCTCTTATCGCGGTTCTTGCGGAGCTGGTTTCCATTAACAGAAAACTCATTGAGGACGTGCAAAAAAGGGTTAAGATGTTTAGCTTGAAAAATTTTTCTGATGATTTAAAATAAGGTTATAATTTTACTTTTAAAAGTGAAGTAAGGTGGTATATGAAAATTATAAATAATATAAAAGATTTTTTATCTTCCGGCGTGGTCGTAAAGTCGATGGCTGTTTTGGGGTTCTCGCTCGTAATGACGACGATTATCGCGTCCCAAAACTTCTTTTTTCAGGATATTATCGAAAACGGGATAAGTAAAAAAGATATTTACGCACAAAAAACGCTTGTGGTTGAGGATGTTGTAAGAACAGCCCAACGCAAAAAGGAGCTTACCCAAAAAATTGACCCCGTTCTAACCAAGACGGGGGACGATTTTATAAGAAGTAACCTTGAAACGCTTGAAAATTCAATACTTCAAATCCGCAAAAAAGACGTTCAGGAAAGCGAAAAAAAAGAAGAAATTTCACTTCTGTTTGATATTTCAAACCCGACGACCAAAGATTTTGTCGTAAACTTTTTCTTAAAATCCGAAGAGCCTACCTTAAAAGAGGTTTTTGAAAAGGCAAATACGACCCTTGCAAGCACTTTGAACACGGGGATTTCGGAAAAAGATTTTGAAAACAACAGGGTGAACAAGATTATTGCGGCAAACTTGGTCTCAAATGTTTCAAAACGCCAAATAACTATTATCGAGGCGCTTTTGAGCCAAATTATCGTCCCGAACCTGATTGTTGATGAGGACGCAACCGAGATGGCACGCAAAAACGCCGAAAACTCCGTAAAACCTTATGAAGTAACCTTCCAAAAGGGTGAAAAAATCGTCTTTGAAGGGGAAGGACTTACGACAAGGCTGAAATTAGACGCACTCCGTCAGGCGGGTTATAACGTATACGAGCTGAATTGGCAAGGGGTAACGGGAATTTTTGCACTCGTTCTTCTCGCAACCTTTATTTATATATTCTATATGAGATTTTTTGCAAAAAAATTTGTAGAACCTAAATATTACGGGGTCGGGGCGTTTCTTGCAATACTGCTTGCCTCGTCGGCGGTGCTTATCCCGACGGGATTTTCGCCGTATGTTCTGCCGATACCGGCGTTTGTATTTTTGTTGTCAATATTTACAAGCCCAAGGGTTGCGTTCGTTGCGATTACAGTTTTGCTTTCGGTGCTGTCGATTGGCATGCAGTACCAAATCCAGTTTGTCGTGGCTTTTTTGCTCTTGAGCTTGGTTTCAATCGTAACAGTTTCTCAAATCAGATACTCAAGACGTTTTGACCTGCTGAAAGCGGGATTGATTGTTTCCGTCGTCGGAGTTCTTGTTGTTTTGAGCATATATGTTCTCGAAAAATGTTTAATAGATGTGAACAATGCACTTATTTTGAGAGACTGTGCGTACATTTTTGCAAACGGGATAATAAGCTCGATGATTGTGTTCGGTGTTATTCCGCTGTTTGAAAACATGTTTGGGATAATAACCCCGTACGGGCTTGCCGAGCTTTCCGACCATAACCAAGACTTGCTTAAAACCCTTCTAAGATGTGCACCGGGGACTTATCACCACAGTCTTATGGTTGCAAACCTTTGTGAGGCGGCTGCCGAGGCAATCGGTGCAGATCCGATTTTAGCACGTGTGGGTGCATATTACCACGATATCGGGAAGTTAAAGCGACCTCTGTTTTTCATCGAAAACCAGTCCTACTTCGTAAACGACAACCCGCACAACAACTACACCCCTCGTGTCAGCAAGATGTTGATTACGGCTCACCCGAACGACGGGATTGAATACGCAAAAAAATATAAGCTCCCGCCTATTATCCATAATTTCATTCTTCAGCACCACGGTGAAGGTTTGGTAAGCTACTTCTACAACGAGGCGGTAAAAGAAGAAGGCGCGGAAAACGTTCAAAAAGACCAATTCCGCTACCCCGGACCAAAACCGAACATGAAAGAAACCGCAATTCTTATGCTTGCGGACGCAATAGAATCAGCCGTCAGGGCTGCGAAAAACCCGACGCCTGAAGATATAGAAAAAATTATCGACAAAATTATAACGGAAAGGCTCAATGACGGTCAACTTTCGGACAGCCCGCTTACTCTTCGTGATATTCAGGTTATTGCGACGACTTTCAGCAGAATTTTGCGGGGTATGCAGCACGAAAGAATTAAGTATCAGGAGGTTGACGAGCAGCTTGCGAAAAACAAACTCAACGTGACAAACAAGCTCCTTGACGCCGATTTGGAAAACAAGATTTTGGAACTGGAAAATCAGGCAAAAAACCTTTCGGTTAAACCAAATTCCGTTGATAAGCCAACTGATGACCATAAAAATGAGGACAACAAAAATGCCTGAGATAAACATTTTCAGCGAAAACATTTTTGAAGGTCGGGACTTGGACGAGAAATTTTTTATCGACAAAGCCCGAAAAATCCTCGAATTTTATCTTCAAACCCCCGAAATTTACGAGAATTCCTGCTTACATAGAGATGACTACGACACGGTTTCGTTCGATTTTTTATACTGCGACAGCAAAAAGACCCACGAGATTAATCGGGAATACAGGGAAAAAGATTACCCCGCAGATATAATCACGTTTGCGATTTTTGCGGACGCAAAAGAGGAAGAACGGTTTATTTTTGACGGCGAAATCAATCTCGGCGAGGTTCTGATAGCGTTAGACAAGGTCGACGAGGAGGCGGAGAAAAAGGGGACGACAAAAGAGTTTGAGCTGATGTTTCTTATAAGCCACGGGATAATGCATTTGCTCGGATTTGACCACCAAACCGAAGAGGATTATAATTTTGTTGTAGGTATGCAAAACAAAGCACTGGAAGCGGTGGGATATGACAAAGTATAAAAAACAGGGGTTTTCAAAGACCTTCAAAAACGCTCGAAAAGGGTTAAGGATAGTCCTAAAAAGTGAGCGGAACATCAGAATACATTTTTTGGCGGGGATATTGGCACTCCTCGTGGGGGCAGCTTTAGAAATAAGCAGAGTAGAACTTTGCATAGTTTTTATTGCAATATGTCTAGTCGTCGGGTTTGAGATGCTCAATTCCGCAATAGAATTTTCGCTCGACGCGGTTTTTCGGAACAAATATTCGATACTGGTCGGCATGGCAAAAGATATTTCGGCGGGTGCCGTCATGTTTGCAACATTTATCGCAATAATTATCGGGGTGATAATTTATACCCCCGCAATACTGGAGTTTTTTCTAAAACGCTGATATTGCAAGGGTTATAAGCGGGATGTTCAACAAATATTTATAACGATATAAAGATTATGTAAGGAAATCAAGGTTTCGGGTTCTTTTGAATTATAATATGATTATAGGTTAGAAAAATTGGAGATTGGACATGGAAACAGTTAACGAAATTCTTACAAAGTTGGAAAATGCGGATAACACAATGAAGAACGAATTGGAAAATCGATTGGTGAACTGTGGTTCGGCAGTGGTACCTCAGCTTGTAGACCAGTTGCAGGTTGTAAGAGGGGTAAAAAGAGGTGTTGTAGCAATGACTTTGATAAGAATAGGTACACCGTCGATCCAATATCTTGAAAAAGCGGCTCACGAAAACAAAGATTTTGAATGGGTAGCGGAGTATTTGATAAGAGAAATCAAAGGCGAAATCGCGGCGTAAGAACGGGTTCGGATAAGGTTAAAGCGATTTAATAAATGATTAAAACTGTTAAATGATTAAAACGGCGAGTTTCCGAGGTTTTGGAAACTCGCCGTTTTATATTAGTGAAAGAAATTGTTGAGGTTGCAAAAATCAGTATTGGGGGAAATAAAAACTACTTCAAAAAAAGTTCTTGACAATAAAAAATGTTTGATATATGATAGTAATTGCGAGAAGGGCGTTTAGCTCAGGGCTGTGGTTCACAGAACGAAAGTTCGTGAGGGTGGTTTCAAGAGCGAAAAGTCCAAAGCAAGTCCGTTAAAACGGGCGTTTAGCTCAGTTGGTAGAGCGTCTCCCTTACAAGGAGAGGGTCAGAAGTTCGAGTCTTCTAACGCCCACCATTTAAGAGGGTTTCAAACCCTCTTTTTTAATGCTTGATTTTCTGTGTCCACTTTATGTTTTGAACAAAATACTAACAGTATGAATTAAGAACTTCTATAGCATCTATTTTTTGTTGTGGGGAAGTGTGAGTATACCTCATAGTTGTTTCAATTTTACTATGTCCTGCAATTTCTTGAACTACTGGTAATGGGATACCTTTCTCTACCATTCTTGTTATTGCAGTATGTCTTAAGTCATGAAATCTGAAATCTTTAATTTGTGCATTTTCACAAATAGTACTCCAACTATGTTTAATATCTATATATGGTTTACCCG
>CAMAML010000056.1 GCA_945836835.1 uncultured cyanobacterium
AAGAAAAGATTAGAAAAAACATGGTTTAGTTGAGTAAGCCGTTGCGAATTTAGAGGCACGCAAAACAACAGTGTTGCGTGCCTTTTGATTTGTTTTGAATGAAAAACTTTGTCCGTAATTTTGCTGACGGTATTTTTGTTGAAGTGATTTTGCGGACTTTTCAAATTTTAAAAAAGAGTTATAATATAATTGTAAACGGTTAGGGAAAATGTTTAACCAAGTAACGAAAACCAATCAGAGAAAACACCTGTTCTCGGATAAGTTTTTGATGAAAAAAATTATACACTCAATCCTTAAATTATCTTACTCTCTTTATCGGAGGGGCGATTAGCCTCTCCTCTTTTTTTAGTGGCTAAGTGACTAAGTGTGACATCGCAGTGGCGTAACTTTTCCGACATGGTCGCTTTCTCAAATCGCCCAGGCTTTAAACGTAACTTTACCTGAACTGTTTGATTTTGATTATCTGCCGCAGGATAAAAATTCCATGAAAAATTATATCGTATCCCGCCTCGAAAACCTTAACAGCGAAAGCATCACAACCCTTTACCGACTTGTAAAAATCATGCAGTAAAAAACGGGAAAAACTTTTCGTTTTCCCCGTAAATTGTTTGGTATTATAAATCTGTATGAGCTAACCCTCTTGCATTAAATCATCATAGTTCAAGTTATGATTTCTTGCATAGTTAATAAATTCTTTTTCCTTTTCCGAAACCCTGATTTGGAATTTTAATACAACGCCTGTTTTGGGTTTACGACCTGCATTGGCACGTTTGCCGCCCCATAAAATTTCTTGAACCTCGGCATCGGTTTGAGCATAAAACTCCTCTGCTTGCTCTTTTGACATACGTTTTTCTATAAGTTCTTTTGTTGTGATTGTGTTTCTCATTGAAGTAACTCCTTATTTTCTTGTAAATACTTGTCAATATTTAAATGAGCTTGCTTAATAAATCTTGCAGGTGCTTTTTGTGTTTTTTTAAGAACAATTAAACCGACAATAATTATCTTGTTTTTGGCATATTTAAAATATGCTCTGACATTATCAGGTTTCAATTCAAATAAACCATTACCCAAATCATTTATATTTTTGTATTTTTTACCAACACGTTCAAAAATATAAATTGCTTTTGTAATTTTTAAGTATTCCGCATCAGCCAACTCCGAAAGTTGTTCTAATGCCTCACTCGTATATTCTGCCGTAAACAAAAGTTCATCCATATAATGCCTTTCATAGTCATTATACATGATTTTGTTGACAATTTCAAGTCCATGTCAAGCCATTAATTACGTATTATTATTGTTAAAAATTAATCGGTGGGGTCAACGGGTGTTTACGTGGTACCATTTCATTGGTTTTAACCAATTTACCGTTTGGACCGACAATATATTTTGGAACTCGTGCGTATGAAAATACAGGATCTGCAAGGCGTTCAACGACATTTTTCCCTTTGTCATTTTGATATATATACGTTCTCGGATTGTTGCAAAACCAACCGCATGTATGTCTGTCTAATTCCCACTTACCGTCAGAATTCAGTTTCTTTGCCCAAGTCCCGTTTACTTTCGTGCCGTTTGGCATCATATAACCATATGCGGATATTTTTAAGTATTCAGGTTTACCGTTACGTAAATGTTTGTTGACCTTTAAATCTCCGTACCCATTTCCCGGTCTAAAATCGCGTTCTCGAACAATTGTTGAAAAGCCGTTACCGCTATTAACCCCAATAATCTCTTGTATTTCGCCATTGTTAGTTTTTACGTTGCATAAAGTGTTATATTTTTTGCCATACGAGTTAGAAATACCATGACTAATGCGGTTTCCTGCTCCGGTGTCCATGTTAATTACGTTTGTTAAAATTTCATTATTACTATAGATATTTCTGTCTACTACTTTAAACGGTTCTTTTGCACCTGTCCTAAATGATGAGATAATTTCCTGTGTATACGGTTGTCCTGCCCCTTGATGTCCTTTTGGGATAACGCCTTGAACAATTTTTTTGTAAACGGAAATCCCGTTTTTTGAAGTTCCAATCAATTTCCCATACTGCGAACATATTTCATTAGCAACTTTGTAATTGTTCCAAAAAGCCATAATCAAATTCCCCTTTACTTTTTTCGTACCTACACATATATAAACACGAAAAACTAAAGAAAATTGCGTTAAGCTTACTGCTATGTGTTACATTTGTTAATATTTACACCCTGCCGTAGCAGTCCTCATAGCGGATGATGTCATCTTCCGAGATGTAGTCGCCTTTTTGAACCTCGATAATTTTCAGCTCGATATCGTAAGGGTTTTGAAGTGAATGTTTCGATTTCAGCGGAATATCTATGCTGTCTCCCGCATTGACGATAAATTCTTCCCCGTCACGCAAAACAAGTGCCGTTCCCTCCAGCACAACCCAATGTTCGGATCTGTGGTTGTGAGATTGGACGGAAAGTTTGTGTTTAGGAAGCACGCAAATTGTCTTTGTCAAATACCCCTCACCACTGTTCATACAAGTGTAATAGCCCCAAGGGCGAAATACCGTTTTGTGAAGTTTTGTGGTGTCGCTCGATTGGGATTTTAGTTTTTCATAAAGGTGCTTGACGTTTTGAGCGGCACTCATCTTACACGCCATAATCGCATCTTCGGTTTCCACGAGGATTATGTCCTCCAAGCCCGATACCGCAACGATTTCTTTTTGAGAATAAATCAAAGAATTTTTGACGTTATCTACAACGACTTTTCCGCTCAAAACGTTTCCGTTTTCGTCTTTTTCTTTGACGTTGTAGAGCGATTGCCACGAGCCTAAGTCGTTCCAGTCGGACATCAACTCGACAAGCGCAATTTTGTCGGATTTTTCCATAACCGCATAGTCAATCGAGATTGACGGCATTTTCTCATAAATCGAGTAGTCAATTTTTGTGCTTGAAGAAAAGTCGAAACTTTTCAAATTTTCGCAAATTTCGGGCGCATATTTTTCAAACTCTTGCTTAAACGTTGAAATTTTACCCATGAAAATTCCTCCGTTCCAGTAGTAACCGCCCTCTTGCAGATATTTTTGAGCAGTTAAAAGGTTCGGTTTTTCGACAAACCTGTCAACTATGAACCCTTCATCCGTTTGAGTGGCGGTCTTAATGTATCCGTAACCCGTTTCCGGATACGTCGGCTTAATTCCAAAGGTTACGATAAACCCTTGTTGTGCAAGTTTTTCCGCTTTTTTCACCGTTTGAGCAAACCTGTCGTAATCTTTAATCAAATGATCCGACGGCAAAATCAAAACAATATCATCTTCCCCGTCTTTTTGGGAAAAATATTCCAAAGAGCAGGCAATCGCAGGTGCAGTGTTCCGTCCGAGCGGTTCGGATAAAACAACGTTATCTTTGTCAATTTTGTTCAGTTGAAGTTTTATATCTTGTGCGTGAATAACGTTTGTAATTGCGAGGATGTCAGAGGCTGTACAGAACAAATTTACCCTTGCAAAAGTCTGTTGCAAGAGGCTTGAACCGCTTCCCAAATCAAGCAACTGTTTAGGATACATATCCCTTGACAAAGGCCATAATCTGCTTCCGCTTCCGCCTGCTAAAATTATTGATTTCATATTTTGTATTCCTCTTTTTACCAATAATATTCGACTTTTTCCGAATCGTTTCAAATCGTTGTTACAATCCGTTACATAAAATTTGACTTCTTCCAAACATATTCCATAATGTTGCTGATGTCTCTTTTACCGGTAACCTCTGATCCTCCTCCTTTGGACAGAGGTTCTTTTTTTTAAAGATAAGCAGTACATGTTTTCGACAAGTGAATGTCGGACTTTGCACCGCTTATTTCAGTAAAACTATTTGAGAGCAAAAGTCATATCTGCTTCGACGCAAACTTTGCCGTCAACGCTTCCGATACCATGAGCCTTGCAGATAGGACCTTTAACTTTTTGGAGCTGAATTTCCATATCAAATCTGTCGCCCGGACGTACGATATTCTTAAATCTTACACCGTCAACCCCTGCGTACAAAGTCAATTTACCTTTAAATTCAGGCATTGTCATCAAGACGGGTGCGGAGCATTGTGCCAAGGCTTCTAATTGCAAAACACCGGGCATAATAGGGTTTCCGGGGAAGTGTCCTTGGAAAAATGACTCGTTCATCGTCATATTTTTGTAGCCTTTGGCATATTTGCCCGGAACGCATTCCGTAATTCTGTCCACGAGCAAAAACGGAAATCTGTGAGGAATCATGTTCATGATTTCCATAACATCAAAATGTAATGTTTCTTGTTGTTCTTCAGTCATAATCGTCACCTTTCATTATTTACATTCTACTAACTTATCTTTTAACATCTTCGCAACTTTCACGTGAACGGCGTGTCCTGCCTCTTTTGCCAAAATCTGACATTTCATATTCAAAGGACTAACCCCCGTTAAGCGAAAATCGCCGATTAAATCGAGCATCTTATGTTTAACGGGTTCTTTGTCGGAACGCAACTCCGTTGTGTATCCCTCGTCCGTTAGCCCGACGGTATTTTCAACCGTAACCCCCTGAGCAAATCCGAGCATCTGAAACTTTTTCAGGTCTTTGTAAAACCCGAAAGTTCTTGCCTCAATAATTTCTTCCAAATTCTTAGGGTCGTAGTTTATAAAACACCTTCTAAGGTCGTTGTGGTCGTAGTTTACTGCATACGACATAAACAGTTTATCGGAAGGAAGAACCACCAAACTGGTTTTGCCGTTGATGTAGTAAACAGGTTCGGAAACCGTATATTGTTGCGGTTTTCTGAAAAGCGGTTTATCAATCCCCGTATTTTTGAACAATTCAACCCACTCTTTTGAACTTCCGTCCAAAATCGGGACTTCGATTTCGTTCATATGAATATCGAGAGAGTCAATACCGCAAATCGCCAATGCTGCCGTCAAATGCTCGGTTAACATTGCCTTTGCTTTTTTGCCGTCGCCTAATACCACACAATGCTCGGTCGATACGACATTATCTACACAACCCTCAAACTCTCCGTTTGGCGTGTGGTAGATAATCTTTCCCGACTTTGACGGAACAAACCTTACGTTACAAGGCTTGTTCTTCATCAAACCGTTTCCCGATACGGATACTTCTTTTTTTAGAGTTACAACCATTTCTTACTTATGCTCCTCTTGAAAAGCGTCGAGCATAGGTTCGATTTTTCTGAATTTCGCAAAGATTTCCTGTGCGTCTTTCATAGTTTTCAACTGTTTGATAAAATCTTTTCTCGGAACGGCAGGAATACCGACGATAATTGATTTTGCAGGGAAAGACTTTGTAACGCCGGCTTTTGCGGTGATAATCGTATCCGAGCCGATTTCGATATGATCGGCAAGCCCTGCTTGACCTGCGATTACTACTCTGTCGCCGATTACACAACTTCCCGCAATTCCGACCTGAGAAACGATTAAACATCCTTGTCCGACTTTGCAGTTATGCCCTATCATAACAAGGTCGTCTATTTTTGTGTTGTCGCCGATTACGGTATCTTCGATTGTCCCTCTGTCGATTGTCGTATTTGCACCGATTTCGACGTTGTTTCCGATAACCACGCTTCCGATTGAAGGAATTTTGAAGATTACGTGTTTAACGTTTTCTTCTTTAATCGAGCCGTCTTTTCTTGCCTGTTCAATGTTATCAGGATTTTCGGTTACAAAGCTGAACCCGTCGGCACCTAATGAAACTCCATGGTGAAGGATTACGTCGTTGCCGACTTTTACTCTGTCGCCGATGTTTACGCCGGCATGGAAAAAGCAGTTTGTCCCGATTTTTGCTCCGCCTCCGATGTAGGTGTTTGCCATAATCCTTGTATTGTCACCGATTACGGCATCACGAGAAATTACGACGTTTGGTCCGATTTTAACGTTTTGCCCGATTTTTGCGGTCGGATCAACCGTTGCCGTCGGGTGAATACCGTCATTTACGTAAGGTTCTGTGTAAAACATTGTAATCAGCTTCATCATAGCAAGACGAGGACGTTCAACCTCAATCGTCGTAAGCCCGTCTAATTGAACCCCCAACGGAACGAGTGCAGCTTTTGCCTTTGATTGAGCAAGGTTTGCGATTTCATCTTCGCCTAATGCAAGTGCCAAAGTGTTTTCGTCCGCAAGCAGCGGCGGTGCAATACGTTCAATTTTTGCGTCTTGAACCTTTGTGAGCATTCCGCCCGTAATCTGTGTAATTTCTTCTACCGTAAAAGATTTCATTGTCTATATCTCCTTTTAATAATAGTTTCAAAATTATTTTTTAAGTCGTTCAATCGTGTTTGTGGTGGATTTACCTTGAACAAACTCTATAAACTCGACCTTTGTGCCGTTTTTTCGCATAATATCAGCCTCGGGAAGAGTTTCCATGGTGTAATCAGCACCTTTTGTGTAAACATCGGGCTTAATCTCGTCCAACAAGATTTTTGGACTGTCCTCGTCAAACAGCACGACAAAATCCACGCACTCCAACGCACAAAGGATTTCCGCCCTGTCAAGTTCGGTGTTAATCGGACGTGTCGGACCTTTTATGGACTTAACGGACTTGTCGGAATTAAGGAGCACAAGCGAAAAATCCGCAAACGACTTGGTTTTTTGCAGATAACGCACGTGTCCCACGTGAAGAATGTCAAAACACCCGTTTGTCGCAACGACGGTATGCCCTTGGGATTGAATTTCCCGTACAAGTTTAACTATATCTTCTCTTCTAACGACTTTGCCCATTAACACATCCTTAATCTTACCCTCATTTTACCAAAAACAAACCATATTTGGCACAAGTATTAACAAAAAGTAATAATCGGATAAGAATATAAACAAATAAAACCGATATTGTCATAAAACTCTTGACAATTTGCAAAAATAAGGTTATAATGTAAATAAAATTACAAAATAGGGGTATTTTAGCAATGATACATTCTTTCAAAGTCGAAAACTTCTACAGTATCAACGAAGAACAGGAATTGAATTTCACGTCAAATAAAAAGTACAGTGGCAGTTACGGAAACTATAACGATAAATTTATAAATCTTGTAAACTGTTTTGTAGGTGCAAACGCGTCCGGTAAAACCAATATATTCAAGGCTTTGTCCTTCTTAATTTGGTTTAGCGAAAATTCTTTTTACAATAAAAACGAGGATAACGAAAATTTGTTTTCTCCGCACCAACTTAGAAAAAATGAGCCTACAAAGTTTGAGATAATATTTGATATAAAAAATCGGTTATACAAATACAGTATATCCCTTACTCCAAAAGAGTTGCTTTCCGAAGAATTGGAAATAAAATCTCAAAAAGGGTTTA
>CAMAML010000057.1 GCA_945836835.1 uncultured cyanobacterium
ATAACGTTATATACATAGAAAAATATAGAGGAGAAAACTAATGTTTATTGATCCGTTTGTTATGGCAGTTATTGTGGTTCCCGTAATCATATTGCTTGCCTTGGGAATTTTTATCGCAAAACAGTACAAAAGATGTCCGTCCAACAAGATTATTGTTGTATACGGTAAAACCGGCGGGGACAAAACCGCAAAATGTATCCACGGAGGCGGTACTTTTGTTATCCCGCTTATTCAGGATTTCGGGGTGTTGTCTCTGGAACCGATGACAACCGATATTGACCTCAGAGGTGCGTTGTCAAAAGGTAATATCCGTGTTGCTGTTCCGTCAACTTTTACGTTTGGGATTTCGACCAAAGAAAGCATTATGATTAATGCGGCAGAAAGACTTTTAGGATTAAGCAAAGATGAAATAATCGTTCAGGCAAGCGACATCATCCTAGGGCAATTACGTCTTGCGATTGCAACGCTTACGATTGAGGAAATCAACCAGGACAGAGAGAAATTTCTTGAACAGATTAACGCAAACGTAAACACCGAGCTTAACAAAATCGGGATTGAAATCATCAACGTAAATATCAAAGATATTACGGATGAGTCGGGCTATATTAACGCAATCGGTAAGAAAGCGGCAGCGGAAGCAATAAACAAAGCTAAAGTCGAAGTTGCACAACAGGAAAAACTCGGTGCGGTCGGTGAGGCTGAGGCTAACAAAGAAAAAGAAGTACAGGTTGCCGAACAAACGGCTCAAACCTTAATCGGTATAACAAACGCCGAAAAGGAACAGAGAGTTCAAGTCGCAAACATCAACTCCAACGCAATCATCGGGGAAGCTGAGGCAAACAAAATCAAAGAAGTTCAAGTTGCGGAACAGCTTGCTCAAACCCAAATCGGTAAGACAAACGCCTCTAAAGAACAGCGTATCAAAACCGCAAGTTTAGAGGCGGAAGCGGTTGAAGGTGAAAACATTTCAAAAGCAAATATCGCCGAATACAACGCAACGTTAGCCGTAAAACAGGCTGAGGCACTCAAACTCGGTGAAGTTGCGAAGGCAAATGCGGAACGTGACGTTTTGGTTGCACAAAAAGAAATGGAAGAGGCAAGATTAAAGAAAGAAGAACTTGCAAGACAAGAAGTCGAAAAGTTGAAAATACAGGTTGAGGCTGACGCAGAGGCAGAACGTGCAAGACGTATCGCAATGGGTGAGGCTGATGCTATTAAAGCTAAATATTTTGCGGAAGCTGAAGGTGTCAAAGCCGTTCTTGAAGCTAAGGCAAAAGGTTATCAGGATTTAGTCAAAATTTCAAACAACAACCCTGAAATTGCAACCAGTTTCCTTATGATTGAAAAGATTGAAAAAATCGTAGAAACCCAAGTTGAGGCGATAAAGAACATCAAGTTTGATAAGATTACGGTATGGGACGGCGGTGCAGGCTCCGCAAACGGCAGTACGACCGCAAACTTTATGAAAGACTTGATTAAGTCGCTCCCTGCAATGCACGACCTTGCGGCACAAGCAGGCGTCGAGTTGCCGCAAATCTTGGGTAAGGTTGACTCGAAAGCTCCGCAACCGAAAAAAGTTCAAACAGGCGAAATAGTTGAGTAGGTTTCCGTTAATATAATTTTTTAACAGTGGCAGATTTTTATAAACCTGCCACTGTTTTGTTATGATTGTTCCCACTTTCGGATATAAAAACTCGGTCACCAAAACGGTGACCGAGATAACGTAGATTTTAAAATATAAGTTCAAAATCTTATACGGATGCCAATTCCTTAGCTCTTTCGAGTTGAAGGGTTCTTGTCGTAATATCGCAAACGCTTGACGGTCCAAAGTATTGTATTGCTCCCGGGAACAAGTATCTGTCGTTCATTGCCCAGTCCTCACGGTTGTCTTGCAGTTGTTTAAAGACAGGACCGTTCAATTTGACAAGTGCTTTTTGGATAACCGGTTTCATCTCGCCGTGGCGTTTTTCCATATTCATCATCATTGTCAAAGGAACACCGCCCGCAACCCATTCGGACGCAGGGGATGTCAAATTTCTGACCGATGACAAATATCCCGTCAACCCGTTGTTGATTAATGCAAAAGCGTTGTAGCCCAAAGAATAGCAGTAATCGGCGTCGAAGTTTGAAGGGAATGCACAACGACCTTCATATCCGAAGAAGTGAGATTGTGCCGAGAATTTGCCCTTGAATTTCCCTTGCTGCTTCATTTCGTTCAATCTTGTCGTAACCATTTCGATTAAAAGTTTTTCCGTTTCAATCTTTGATACCTGAACGTTTCCGTGCGGGTCTCTGTCTGCAAGAAGTTGAGCTTTAATGCTTACAGGGAGCGAGCTGTATACGGCAGCATTGTTATCGTCCAATCTTCTTTCAACGATTTCAAATTTGTCGCTGAGACTTGTCGCTGATATGAAGCTTGAATCAGTTTCAAGTTCAGCCATAATATCGTTCAAGTTTGAAATCATTGATTTCATTTCAGGGATAAATTCGATTAAGCCCTCAGGAACGATTGCGATACCGAAGTTTTTGCCTGCATTTGCTCGTCTCGCAATGATGTCGGACATGTAGTTAACGATTGAGTCTAACGACATTTGTTTTGCCTCAACTTCTTCCGAAATCAAGGTGATGTTCGGCTGAGTTTGCAATGCTGCCTCTAAAGCTACGTGAGACGCACTTCTTCCCATAATTTTGATGAAGTGCCAGTATTTTTTTGCGGAATTTGCGTCACGTTGAATGTTACCGATAAGTTCGGCGTAAGTTTTTGTTGCGGTATCGAACCCGAACGAAATTTCGATTTGTTCGTTTTTCAAGTCGCCGTCGATTGTCTTAGGACATCCGATAACTTGAATACCGGTATCGTTTTTGACAAACCATTCAGCCAAAAGTGCAGCGTTGGTGTTTGAGTCGTCTCCACCGATAATAACAATCGCACTGATACCTAACTTTTTACAAACATTATAGGACTCGTGGAATTGATCTTCGGTTTCCAACTTTGTTCTGCCCGAGCCGATAATGTCAAACCCGCCCGTGTTTCTGTATTCGTCCATAAATTCGTCGGTAAATTCAATATATTTTCCGTCGATAATCCCCGAAGGTCCGCCTAAAAATCCGTACAATTTGTTTGACGGGTTAGCCTGTTTCAGTGCATCATACAACCCCGCAATTACGTTGTGTCCGCCAGGAGCCTGTCCGCCCGAAAGGATTACGCCGACGTTACGAACTTCGGAAGTCGATGAACTCGACGAAGTCTTGAATGTCACAATCGGTTTACCGTAAGTGTTAGAGAAAAGTTCTTGAATTTGCTCCTGATCTCTAACGGACTGTGTTGCCGAACCTTCGACCATTTCCAAAGAGTTTATCCCCTTAGAAAGGCTTGAAGGTAATTTCGGTTGATACTTTAATCTTTCCGTTTGTAATGGTGAAAGTTTTGTCATAAAATTCTCTTCCTTTTTGTTACTATGTACCTTTTACACTCAATATATTACCATGAAAATATTTTAAGTGGGCAAAATTTTTACGAAATTGGCTCTGCAAAACCTAAACTAGTATCTTCTTTATTAAATTTTGTCATTAAATATGTTGACAAATGTATATGAGCGAGTTATAATATTGGTATGGCGAACGTAAAGAAAGATTATTGAAAAATTTCAAAAAACAAAATTCGGGCATACATTTGATGACTGCAAAAAAGTTTTGGAGGCTATCGGTTTTGTTGAAAAATCTTCAAGAGGTTCACACCATAAATTTATGAAACAAGGGTTAAACAGACCATTTATTCTTGCAAAACATCGCCCTATTGACCCTGCTGCGATAAGTGAAATTTTAGAATTTTATAATAAGGAAATGACAGATGACTAAGAAAAAACACACCAAAAACATTGATTACTATCTTCAGTTGCCTTGGCAATTTGAGTTTACGAAGCAACCTGACAACAAATATTCCGTGAGGGTTGTTGGCTTATCCTGTTACTCCGGAGGGGATAGTATTGAAGAAGCAACAAAAGAAATTCAAGAGGCATTGAAGTTTTATTTGGAAAGTTGTTTGGAAGATAATCTTCCTATCCCCGAACCTCAAGATATAGTCAATGCTAACGGACGTATCAGCGTGCGTACTTCAAAAGCAATCCACCTCAAACTTATCGAAAAATCTCAAACGGAAGGTGTTTCCGTATCGCACCTCGTGAATGACGCCATAGTGAAAATGTACGGGTAAATCTAAAATATAACTGATAATATGCAAGACGAAAATTTTTATAATCAACAATTAGCAAAAAATATTAAAGCACAGAGGATTAAAAACAAACACTCTCAGGAGTATTTGGAGGAACTTACCGACAGAACACGTGAGCATATTAACAGACTTGAAAAAGGGCGTGAAACAATAGGGTTTACGACTTTTATACGGCTTGCAAAAGTCTTTAACGTTTCGTTAGACGAATTGGCAGGGTATGAGTGCGAAAAATAGGCTGATTTGTAAGCGGTTTTTTATATTATCAAAAACTACTGTGCCGATATTTTAAAATTTTAGAAAATTTTCAAAAATCTTTATCCCGTTTTCAGTCAAATATGCCTCGGGATGAAACTGGACGCCCCAAATCGGCTTATCATTGATTTTTAACCCCATGGGTATTCCGTCCTCGGTTTTTGCACAAATTTTAATGTGCGGGTTGTCTTCTCCGACACAAACAACAAGAGAATGATACCTCGTTGCACTGAACCCCTGTTTCATTCCGTCAAAAATTGCTTTCCCCTCGTCAAAATATATCTCGGAATTTTTCCCGTGAAAAGGTTCTCGGGCTTTTACTATCTCTGCACCAAAATATTTTGCGATACACTGCATTCCCAAACACACCCCCAAAATAGGCATTCCGTCTTTATAAAAATCTATAACCTCCATGGTTACACCCGAATTGTCGGGGTTGCCCCAGCCCGGAGAAAGCAGGATTTTTTCAAATTTCAGCCGTTTAATGTCCGCCAAACTCATCTCGTCGTTCTTTATTACAATCGGATTTACGCCCAAAATTTTCACATATTGAACAATGTTATAAGAAAAAGAGTCGTAATTGTCGATTATTAGCATAAGTCAACCTCCACGACACCTCGTACCGAATTTAGGCAGAAAATCTTTTCGGCAGTTTCAAAATCACTTTTATAAAGAATTTTTTCTTCGAGTTTTCCTGCTTCTATTAGTTTTTGCCTCAAAACTCCGTTCAGTAGACCGCAGGCAACGGGTGGTGTATAAATTTTACCGTTCTTCAATACCGCAACATTGGTAAAAGTGCCTTCTGTAACCTCGCCCCGCTCGTTTGTTCTAATCTCGTCAAAAATGTCCTCGGGAGTCGCCGGGCGGACAGTTGTTTTATGATACAAAAACGGGTCGGAAGAATGGACTTTTCCCCTAAACCTGACCTTATAACGCCCGTCATTTGCCAAAGGTCTCGGTATAAAATCTTTATGCTCAACCTCATACTCTCCGTTTTTGTGCAAAACAACCCTCAAAATCTTGCCTTGCGGTACGGTCAAATGCTCAATCTTTTCATTCCATTTAAAATTCAAGGCTTCGGCACTGTTTTTCATCCTCAAAACATGCTTATCCCAATTATCTGTGGCGGTTTCAATCAAGTCAAATGCCGTATTCAAAAAAGCGGTTTTTGTCAATGTTTCTCTCCACTCATCCGCCGGCGTTGAGTCCCAAACGATTGCCCCGCCGACATTACATATAAAATCGTCTGATTTTTTAGTAAATTGCTCTTGCGGAAACGTATTTTTGTGTTGCAAAATCCTTATCGGAACGCTGAATACAACCTCTTCCGGGGAAAGAAACCCTATCGCCCCGCAATAAATTCCTCGGTTAAACTTTTCCGTATCATCAATAACCCTCATCGTCGAAATCTTTGGTGCACCCGTAATCGAACCGCACGGAAAAATTGACTTGAAAATATCCGCCAATGTTATCTCGGGTCGCAGTTCTGCCGAAATCTCCGATGTCATCTGAAACACCGTCGGATGCCGTTCTACCTCGAAAAGTTTTTCGACCTTTACCGTCCCGGTTTTCGCAATCCGCCCGAGATCATTTCGCAAAAGATCGACTATCATTATATTTTCAGCCCGATTTTTTATGTCGGTGCTCAGAAACTCAAAATTTTGTAAATCCTCTTCTTCATCCCGACCTCTCGGAGCCGTTCCCTTCATAGGTTTTGTCAAAATCCTGTTCCCGTCAAGCCTAAAAAACAACTCGGGGGAAAACGACAATATCGTACCGTATTTGTCCTTAAAAAACATATTATATGGCGTCCGCTGCCGCTCAAGAAGTTTTTCAAACAGTTCCAAATCTTCCAAATTAGTCAAAACCCTGTTAGGATACGTAAAATTAACCTCGTAAGTCCTCCCCTCCGAAATGTACTCCTTAATCTTCCCTATCTTAGAAAAATACTCCTCTTTTGTAATCAGAGGTTGAGTAACAATCCCGAAAGGTTTTGAAACCTTTCTCGGCTTATACGCATTGAATTGCTTAAAAGCCTCAAAATAAACCCGACTAAAATCATAAGTAACATACCCCAAAAGATAATATTTTCCACTCAATTCCTCAATCCTTTTAAACGCATCCCAAATCGTCATCATCGCCGGTGCGTCAATGATTTCTATCGGATTTTCAAAACATTTGTCAAAATAAATCTGCATTTCCTCCCAATTATACTACAAAAATTGTGCGTCAATTTCTTAAAATTCCCGCCCCACCTCTTGACAAAATGTATGGTATAGCATACAATGAATATATGAAGAAAATTCTGTACTATAAAACTTCCGACGGGAAATGTCCCTATCTCGACTGGTACAATTCGTTGGATAAAGGGGTAAGACCTTATATCGCCAAAAGACTTACCAGAGTTCTTGAGGGAAACTATGGAGATCATAAACGATTGAATGCGGACTTATCCGAACTGAGATTTAAAGTAGGAAGCGGGTACAGAATATATTATTCGGAATTTAAGAATACTATAATTATCTTGTTATGTGCCGGAGATAAATCAGGGCAACAAACAGACATAAAAAATGCCAATAAATATATAAAAGATTACAAAGAAAGGTTCAAGAATGGATAAATTAGATATAAACAGAATGTTAAAAGAATTTCCTTCCTTTGAAGAACATCTTCAAGATGAACTTCAGGATAAAGAATTTGAAACCGGGTATCTTCGCCTTTGTTTAACGGATTATGCCGAAAGCGGAGATTACATATTATTTTTTAAAGACCTCGAGCGTGTCA
>CAMAML010000058.1 GCA_945836835.1 uncultured cyanobacterium
CATGAGATTGATTAGTCATGCCTCTTACTTTATTAAATCCATTATACAAAAAATTTGTCAAATTAGCAAGATTGATTTTTCGATTTACATCTCAATCCAAAGTACGTAAATTTGGCAAAAAAATTAGCAAATGTGCTAATCTTCACCTAGTCCGACGAGGGATTATTTGTTACAAAAAAACATATAAAATTCTTAATATAAAAATTTTGTGGAGTATAAGCTAATGTTTACGGATAACAATTTTAACGATTGTAACAAATACAGTCGCATGGAAATGAAAAATGTTAACAAAGATATAGTCGATTGGCTGGAAAACGTCATCGAAGAAAACAACTGCCGTGTCGAACATAAAGAGTGGAAAAGCAAATATAACAGCTATGTTGTCTACGATTACGAACCGTTTTGTGCGGACGGGTTCGAGATAAACCTCGTCGTAACCTCCTACGATGAGGCGTATTTGAGCTTCATAAAATACCTCTACGAAGAGAAAATCAACACGATTGACTACCTGAACGCCTGTATCTCACAATAAATTTACGAGTTCGTTTTGCGTATGATAATTTCGTAGTGAAGTATTTCCAAAATTTCCGCAAGCTCGCTAATCCTGAAAGTTTTGTTACGCAACTTGTTCCCCAAATTTCTGACCCCGTCGGTTTTGCCAAATTTTTGGTTCACCTGTTCTTTGAGGTTAACCATTGTCAGCCCCTGCAAAGCCGCAAGGTATTTGATTTGCTCTTTAAGATTTTCCGTATCGAGTTTGTATTCATTAATCATTGTACTATCATACTATTTAATTCAAAAAGTTAGAATAAAGTTGACAAAAGTCATTATATAGTGTATAATGATATTATAAAGTGGATTAAGAAAAAGAAAAGCACGGAGGATTGGATAATAAATCATGAACCTAAAGAAAACAAAAAAACAAAAACATTGGTGTAATGCATTTACGTTAGCAGAGGTATTAATTACACTCAGTATAATCGGCATTGTTGCGGCAATGACCTTGCCGACGCTGATACAAAATTACAAGAAAAAAGCCTACGCAACAAGAGCCCACAAGGCATACGCCGAATTGTTGCAGGCTATTAAACTATCAGAAATTGACAACGGACCAATTCAGGATTGGAACTGCGTCACAAGTGCTCAGGGGTCTATTGATTGTGTAGAAAAATATATTAAACCTTACTATAAAGATTTGGCCTTCTGTCCCGAAAGAGCCACAGTTTGCGGACACGGGATTGGTGCCAACGACGCCCGATACAAAATCCCGAGTGGAGTTTGCTTATCTTTCCAGTATAATAGCAATAATTTATATTTGGTGATGGACGTAAATTTGGCACAACTTCCAAATTTAATGGGAATTGATGCGTTTTATTTTAATACTGCTAATTCAAAAAACATGTTGCTGCCTTACGGATTTGATGCTAATCCGACTCGTGAACAGATTTTACAAGGATATAATTATGGTAACTATTTAACAAGTTGTAAAAAATCCGCAACCGAAGAAAACGAACAGAACAGGCACGGGTGTACATTGTTGCTCTACCTCGACAACTGGGAAATTAAAGACGACTATCCGTGGCAATAAATCTTTATCTTTTTTTTTGCGGAAAAAGCCGACGGCAAAGACGGCGAAGGTTGAAACCTTCGCCGTCTTTGCCGTATTATTTAATGTTTGCCTTATATGCCGCATTAATGCTGTTGGTAAACTTTATCCGTATACTTTTCAATATTAGGGGTGTCTATTTCAAACACGTGTATCCTCGACGCGCCGACGTTTGCCCGCAATACCCCGTTTGTCGCCTGGAACATGCTCTCCGCACCGTAGGAAGGAAGCAGGTTTTGCAACTTCTGACCCTGTTTCAATGTCGGTATCTTTATCCTGCAGGCAACGTTTTTGTTAACGTTCTTGTTCGCAACCACAAGCAGGGTTTTGTCTTGATAATGTCTTGCAAAAGTTACAATCTGATCGTCTATGTCGCCTTCTTTGTCAAGCTCGATAAACGTACCCTTAGGACCTACAACCTCGGAGTACTTATCCCTGAGGGCGTGTGCGTCCTGCACAAATGTTCTTATCGTTTCGTCGTCCCCGCCCGGTTTTCTTGAAAGGTTAAACAAATCCAGTTTTCCGTAGTGAACTTCCATTTTATGTTTGTCGGTCATCGTAACGGGGTTATCGGTATTTGCGTACTTTCTTAGATAATAATCACCCGTTTGGAAACCGTCAACGGAATACATATTTGTCATAGGAATTGTTGCCTCAAGCCCCATAATCATTTTGCAAAAATCCGCTCCGCCGTGGAACATCGGGGATAAATCATCGTGAGACGCAAAAGACGCAATCAAAGATTTTCCGTGATCAACCCGATACGACAAGTCCAAAATTTCCTTCAAATAGTCTATAAATTCGCCTGCGGTTTTCCACTCGTTATAAAGGTGAAATTGTCCGTAAAAAGCGTCAAAACCGCACCTTAAGTCGTCCTCGGGTCTGTCTGCGGGCATATTAACCATAGGCGAGGCGTCCTCGTTCGTGTAAGATTCCGCAAGCCATGCAAACTCGGGATCTCTCTGTCTTGAATATTTTATTATAATATCCCAAAATTCGACGGGTTTTGCTCTCGATACGTCGGCTCTGATACCGTCAACACCTAAATCTATACACATATCGACAAATTTTTTATAAAGTTCCAAAAGTTTCGGGTTCAAAGTTCGCTTACTTTCGTCCTCCCACGGTTGAAACATTCTGATGTCGTTCCAGCCTTGAGGGGTTTTTGCCATGCCGTTATCAATAGCCATCCACTCGGGGTGTGCGTCAAACATTTCGGTAGAGGCACAGCTCGGCACATCAAGCATTACCTTAATATCACGCTTGTGGCACTCGTTGATAAAATCTTTAAACTGCTCCCATGCCGGTCTCGGGTCGCTCGGGTCGGCAAGCATCGGATCGATTTCCAACAAATCAAGCGGAGCATAAACAGATCCCGCAGTACCCATTGCCTGCTTTTTCCCCGGAGTGTTTACGGGGAGAACATGCAAACAGTTGTAGCCGTCATTTTTGACCTCGTCAAGTCTTTCAATGGCGTTTTTAAATGTTCCCCATTCTTCATCGCCGTCGATGTAGTCGTTTCCGTTCATATCTTTTGCGTTGAAAATTCTCGGGATTATCGCCAAAATCTTTGCGTCACAATGTCTGAACAAGGTTCTCAAGTCGTTTGTGTAGAGCATTTTTTTCTTCTTAGGCTCAACTGCATTCGTTTGTGCCGTCTTAGTAACAACCGCGGAATTTATCATCGCCTGATTTTTAAGAAAATCGCTCAACAAATTTGAGTTATTACCCTTATCGTTCTTTGCGGGAGCAGGGTTTTGAACCACCGTCGAAGAAGGAAGAGAACTCTTTTGGCTACCGTTTAATTTCAATGTTACAAGGTTTGTGTTCAGCATAATTAATTACTCCCCTTCTTGTGATGACGTTTAAACCCTCTGCCGAAGAAAAACTGGGTTCCTACCGTAAACGCAAGCAATCCCGCCCCGAAAGTTCCAAACATTTTGAGCCACCTTTGAGTGTTGTATTTCTGACGGAGGGCGTTTGCAAACATCTCGTCCAAAGCCGTTCCCGCAGCGTTACTCTTGAACTTCGGCGTTGCCAAAGAAGGATTGGTAACATTTTTATGAGGGTACATAAAGTTTGGCGAATTTCCGACTTCGTAGTACATATTCTTTCTGTAATCTTTCAACATCTTATCGACCGCAGGATATTTTGAAAGGATTTGAGAAGTCTCGGAAGTCAGCGGGGTATCGAACAAGGTTTTCATGACCCGACGGAAGAAATCGGCGTCACTTGGAATAAACGTACCTTTTTCGGCAAGTTTTTCCGCATCACGGAACACATATTTTACCCCTTTACCCTCGATAATATCGACCTTGCCTTTGGTCGGGTCGGGATGAAGATTTCTTAACGGCTCAAATTTAACCGAATAATCCGCAATCCTCCCTTCCGTCGTCAGGTATTCCACCATTGCAAGAATTTCTTCTTTAACTTCTTTTGGAATATTTGCCCCGTCGATAAAGCTCATTTCAGGGTCTTTAAAGACGGTTCTGTATACGTTTACCTTGTTTAAGATTGCAGAGAAAGTGTTTTTGACATTGGAAAGGTTATCTTCCACAAACGCTTTTGAAATCCCGTAAAGAGTTCCCGCCTGATTGCCCGATTTCACGTAAAGTTTTTTGGCGGTATATTCAAACCCGAGACTTCTAAAGTTTTCGGCAGAATTTTCCAAAGATTTTTTAAGCTGTTCGATATATTTTCCGGTAAGTTCTTCGGGTTTAAGATTTTTATCTATTTGAGCAATCTTGCCCGCAAGGCTTTCGACAAATTTTTCATAAGCCGTGCTGTCGGAAGTAGCAAACTGCCAAATCTTTCGGTTGAAAAGTTCACCAACAAGCGTTCTGTCATATCTTGTATCTTTAATTTCTTCGGATGTAATCCCGAGAAGTTTTACCACGGACTCAAGCGTGTCATTCCAGAATTTCGCCTTGGAAGTATTCGGAGCCTGTGCAAGCCTTTTATACGCATACTCGCTTAACACCCTGTTTTCCGCAGAGAAAAGCGAGGCTTGTTTTGCAAAACCTTGAAGAGTTTTCTTCATATTTTCGTCAAGAGTTTTGACCGGATTAGACCTCAAGAGCTTCTCCGCTTTTGAATATGCGGGATTTTCCGTATCAAACAAACTTTCAAGCAAAATGTCTTTCGTTGAGGCGTCAATGCTGGAACCGCTCGACTCGGCATGGTCAATATTTTCGGAAATAATATCAATCAAATCACGTTTAACCTGATCCAAATCAAGTTCGGACAAAGTCCCTTCAAAATATTTACCCTCCATAAACTTTTTGGTAATCTGTTCTTCGGAAGGGATTATCTCTTTCAAATTTTGAGGTAAAATCCTTTTACCCGCCGCATATTTGAGTATATCGGAAACGCCTTGTTGAATTGGTTTAACCGAACTTTCCCTAAGTTCATAAGCGTTTGTTTCAAGGAGTTTTTGCAAATCTTTCCGAACCCCGATTTTGACGTTTGGATCCATATCGGCAGCCAATACGTCCGTCAGAAGCGTCACGGTTTCATCAGAAATCGGTTTATTGCCGTTTGCCGCAAAAAATTTCTCCAAATTCTTCGGAATATCGTCTGTTTTGTATTTTTCCGAATAGTTGTTGAAATTAGAGAGAAGCCTGTCTAATTTCTTGTTAAGGAAGAAGTTTTGAACGTTATCGACAACAGGCTCAAGCTGATTACAAATCAAAGCACTCATAACAGGGGTTGCAAACCCGGCCGTCAACATCCACATGGTATTGTTTTGCAAAGCAATCTGCCGCATTTTTTCCTGAACGGCGTCTCTTCTGTTAAAGAGATTTTCGGGAACATTGAGCTTGTTTCCGATACGGTTAATATCCCTATCGGAAAGCATATCAAACGGAATGTACTGGTTATCCTGAAAGAACGGCTTTTTGCACCCTCTGCTGTCCTCGTATTGCATAAACGGGTTAAACCCGTTCAATATTCTGCAAGGGAGTTCCAGTGCAACTTTAGGCCAGAGTGCCATTGAACCCAAGAACGAACCTAAACCGACAAACTCCATCCATTTTGTAACGGGAGCCTTTCTTGCGGAGAACAAATATCCCGCAATCGCCAAGCCGCCGACTTTCAGCCCCAAATCGTTCAACTTGCCGAGCTGATGGTCGTTTGCACTGCCTTTTGCCGCATCCGAGAGTGCTTTCATATCGTATTTCAAATCCTGTACGTAGGTCTTTGGAGCGTCGAGTATTCCGTCTCTTATAATATGTCCTTTAGACGGCAACGGTCTTATGAATGTTTGGTTCGCAAGCTCTTTGTTTATGTCAAACACGGGCTTTGCCTTGCGGGTGGAAATAATCTCTATTTCCTCCGGTCGTGAAGTTTCTTCCGCCGTAAAAGATGCGGTATTTCGTTGATTATAAAGATTTATCTTTGATATTTTCATTCTAGTTCACCACATACTTTTCTTTTTTGTCGATAACGTTGTCCGGCGTAACTCTTGACGGAAGATGAGGTCTGCTTATTGCGTTCAACACTCCCGCAACCGTCGTGAGCAAAGCCAATCCCGAAAGAATTTTACCGCTGTGTTTAGGGATAAAATGTTTTTCGCCTTCCGCTCCCTTCCAAAATTCGACCGCACTGTCCTTGAAAGCAATACCAAAATCCTTCAGAGTTTGCCCGAATTTTTTTATATTCCAAAATTTCGCCGTAGCCGTCGGGAAGAAGTTGTCCCAAGGTTTCTGCACGGCAATACCGATACCGACCGCAGCCCAAAGATATGATGCGATTGACTTTGCCAGCCCCGTTTTTACCGCAATTTCTTTAACTCTCGGCTTAACGTCCTGATCGGAATCGTTCAAATTTGAGCCTAAGCCAAGTTTTTTTGCAATTTTGTCAAACTTGTAATTTCTCGGTATCCCCTTTGACTCATCCCCGTACCAAACATCCCAACGAGGGAACTCCAGACTTTCCAGCACCTTGTGATATTCAATACTCGTCAAGTCGGAATCGTCCTTAAATTCGGGCAATTTATACTTACATTCCGCATAAGGTTCTTCGGTATCCACCCCCGTAATCCATTTTACGGGTTTTGTTACCAAATTTTTTGAAGCATTTTTGAACAACCCGTAGAACAAAACGCCAAGTGCCATTTTGTTACCAAATCGGTTAGCGTTCTTTATGTCCCTGTTAGCGGCAAAGAGCTTGTTTGCACTGTTGAACACTGCCATAAGGGTCGCACTTCCGACCAGATACGGGATTGTTCCCATCGTCAGAAACTCGTAAAAGTTTGAATTTTTACTGCCCTCAAGCCCCCGTGCGGGATAGACAATCATTGCATTGGTGAGTTTTTCCCATTCGATAAACATCCTGTTCGGCAAAGTATTCTCAATCGCAACGGGATGTTTTTTTAATTCTTCTTCGTTCGCCAATCCCGACGTAAATTTCACATTTGTATTTATATTGTTTACAGGTGAAATCATGCTTACCCCACACTATATGCTCTGACGTATAATAACTTCTGAAGATTTTTTTTTGCGAAACTGTGGCATATTGTTACATTTTTTTACACAAATTTCAAAAAAACTAAGAAACCCCAAAATCGACAAATCTATAATAACATAAACAAGGAAAAAGCAATACTTTTTAGTGATTAAGTGACGTCCAAATTGTAAACTTTGGTTAAATTTTCAGC
>CAMAML010000059.1 GCA_945836835.1 uncultured cyanobacterium
TCAAAATTGTTTTTCATACTCTATACTCCTTGTACGCATATCTCGTTAATTACTCTTACGGCATTTTCTCTCAAAAACTTTAATAAAATTTTTCGGCAGACTTAATAAATCTTTACACTTGTAGGTGCTTTTATTACTTTTGTAACAAAATTGCCTTTTGCTGTGGGGCAGGCTATAATGTTTAGAGGAAATTTGAGGAAAATTTATATGAAAACTTTAGGGATATTAAGCTCGGGACGGGCGGAAGAATATACTGCGATACTTGAGCATCTGCAAGGTAAAGACATCGCCGTAACCTGCATAAACACTGATTTTAAATCCGACATCTTTGATTACGTCAAACGTTACGAGAATGTCAAGGCGGTTTGTGTCGGCTCGGACGGCATGTTACAATATTTTTCGGAAAACGATTTTGACCTCGTTGCAGTCAGAAACTGTGCCGTCGAATTGAAACCTCAAGTCATCAACGCAAGCCGTTTCATAAAGGTTCATCCATCCCTTTTGCCTGCTTTTTCAGGCTCGGATTCCCTTTATAGAGCCTTTGACGCGGGCGTTAAGGTTACGGGAATAACCGTTTACTATTTGAGTTCAACCCTTGAGGGCGGGAAAATCATTACCCAATACCCGATTTTAATCCCGAACCTTATGCACTACGACGAGCTTCAAAAATCCGTAAAAGCCCTTGAGGACGGAATTTTTCCGATAGTAATCGAAAAAATTCTCGAGGATAAGGTTTTTGATTTTCAAGATCTTTTGCCGAACCAATCTCGTGGCGGTTCGACTGCCTGTGGTGTCGGCTGTTCATCCTGTGGCGGTTGCGGAGGTCATTAGTTCTCCCGTTCGGAAAACTCGGATTTTTGCACGCAAAAAATATTAAGTTATGTAAAAGTTTTTACGAGACAGAGCAATTTAATTTTTTACCTTACTTAAAAAAGGAGAAAGGAATATACATTTATGAAAATCCCTGCAATTAATTTAAACGTAGTAAATTTCAGAGCAAACGCTCAAAATACGGCACCTCAATACGTCGCAACTTATGGAAATCTTGCACCCTTGGCACAAGATACCGTAAACTTTACGGGGGGTAAATCTCCGAATGTTGCCAAAGTTGCCAAGAAGGCTGCAAAAGAAGTAGCGGAAACCGCCGAGAAAACGGTAAACGGCTTGCGTGCCGACAAAGTTTTGGATAAAAAGGCATATCCTGATTTTAACTATAACATAGCAATAGAACTTGAACGCGGTGCAGAGGTTCCGATGGCATACCGAAGAAGTATTAAAGAGTTGTATTACAGAAGGTTTGTAAGCCCTAAGGACGCTCCCGAAACTCCAAGGAGATTTATCGCAGGGCTTAAATACAGAATTAAAGGAGCACCTCAAATTGCCGACAAACTCATTGCCGTTGCCGATAATCTAAAGAAAAAAGCTAAGGAAGTAGGTGATGATTTTGGCGTATACAGCATACGTGATGCAAAAGCTCTTCTCGGAGATATTTTAGGCGACAGAACCGTCTTAAATGTTTTTTCTAAGAAAGCCGGCGCAACCGCATTAGCAACTTCCGAACAAATACTCAAAGACGGGAAACAAATCCTCACGGAAATAGAAGTTTATGCACCTGTTATAACAAGTATTCCCGACCACATTCTGACAAAATACGAAAAAGAACTCGGAATAAAATTAATGCCGAAAGATATTAAAATGATAACCCAACCTGACTTTTTCTGTATGGCAACAAGGGACAGCATAAACAGTTTGGCAACAACCGCCAGGAAGAAATATTCCAAATTATCGGTAGACTACGGAAAAGACAGAGCTAACGGATATATCGCAATGCACCAAAACTACAAACTTCCCGACGGTTCAACGGGTGAAGAGCAGACCATGTTAAAGAGTGTCGAGATACTCAAAGACATTGAGGACGTTATATATAAAGCAAAAGGAAGTAAACCTGTTATATCCAAAAGGGTTAGAGAATTTTTGTCAAATTCGGACTCACCGAAAGCAAAAATGTTGCTCTCAAAAATTACGGAACTTGAACGCAGGATTGCTCCGCTTGGCGATGAAAAAGAGACGGCATTGGTTGCAATGGTTGACGAATACACAAGATGGGCATACGTCGGACAGGCATTAAAAGATTTGCCAAAATTCAGGAAAACTGCAACCGACAAATTCCTTGTTGCTCCGCAAGAACTTCTCGACAAAGGACTCGGATTTAACCAACTTAAACCGTATGTTAAAGCAATTGCAGATGCAAATAAAATGTTCAAAGAAGCACAACCAATCGGATAACACTAAGTCTTTTTCAAAATAGCAACGGTTTCCACATGGAACGTATGACAGAACATATCGAAAGGTTGTACCGAGTTTAAGGTACAGCCTTTTTCGATTAGGTACTTCAAATCTCTTGCCAAAGTCGCAGGGTTGCAGCTTACGTATATAATTTCGCCTTTCGTATGGGTCAAAACCTCGTCCAGTGCCTCTGTTGTACAACCTTTTCTTGGCGGATCGAGGAGGGTTACGTCAAATTTCCTTTTCAAATTTTTCAAATATTTTGCGGTATCATCTTCAAAAACCCGAACATTTTTTATCCCGTTTTGCTTGATGACTTCACGGGCTTTTTTTACCGACTCGGAGTTCTGCTCAACGCTTATGACCTCTCGAGCCACATCGCTCACCAAAATCCCGAAGGTTGCAATTCCTGCGTAAGCGTCCAAAACCGTCGGACTTTCGGCTTTTTTAATCTCCCCTTTGACGTATTTGAAAATATTCTCGGCACTTTCAGGGTTAACCTGAAAGAACGTGTTTGCACCGATTTTGAAAACGGTATCCAAGACTTTTTCTTCGACAAAATCCTCTCCGCAAACGCAAATCGTGTTATTAGACAGTATTACGTTTGTATTTTTCGGATTAAGGTTCACGCACACTCCGCACACCTCGTCAAAACTTTCAAAAATATCTTTGGCAAAATCTTCTAATCTTGCAAAAGTTTTTTTAGCGTTAGCGACAAGTGTTACAAGCACCTTGCCCGTAGTAGCGGAACTTCTAAGTACAATATGCCTCAAATCTCCGATGTGTTTTTTCTCGTTATAGCCCGAAATTCCGTAGTCAAAAGATTTTACCCGAATGTATTCGACTATGTCGTCGCAAATTCTCGGCTGAATAGGGCAATACTTGATGTTTACGATTTCGTGGCTTTGTGGCTTGTAATATCCCGCCAAGAGCCTTCGGGAAACCTTTGTTCTCGATACGGGGTATTGAATTTTGTGCCGAAACTCACGAATTTTCGGGGACGGGATTGTCAGCGGAACGTCAAGGTCAATATTTGCGATGGAATACAGGGCGTCCTGCATCATTTGGCGTTTAAGTTCAAGCTGGTAATCGTAGTTTATAAACTGGATTTGGCACGCCCCGCAAACTTTTTGCAGGGGGCAAAAAGCCTCGACCCTGTGAGGGGACGGAGTTATTATTTCACTTATTTTAGCGTTTGCGTAATTTTTGTTCAGCTTTGTGATTTTAATTTTCACTTCATCCCCGGGGCAAGCGTTTTCGACAAAAACCACCCGCCCGTCAACTCTTGTAAGTCCCGTGCCGAGGTTTGAAAGTTTTTCGATTTTTACCGTAAATTCATCGTTAATTTGCATAATAAAATTATAACACAAATTTTACTTGGTAATCATTTTTCCTAATTTTTTGTTTTGGTTTTCGTGGATTATCCCGAACATTTCGAGCAAAAATTCGCAATAAGGGGTGGAAATACCGTATTTTTTACCCAAACGCACGACGGTTCCGGCAAACATATCTATCTCGGTGTTCTTTCCGCTCTCGACGTCCTGCAACATTGAAGTTTTTCCTTCGGGACACATGTTTTTCAGGCTCGCAAGAGTTTCGTCAACCATAATTTCTGTATTATTGACCCCTTCGGCTTTTGCAACCGCCTGAACCTCTTTCATAATTTTTACGGAAAGTTCCATAAACCTTTTGTTCCGCAACATTTCCCCAAAATTCATCCTCAGCAGAGCGGTTGTCGGGTTTGCACAAACATTCAGCATAAATTTGAGCCAAAGCGAATGGACAATATCCTTCGGGATTTCGTAGTTAATCCCCGTGCGGTCGAAAAATCCTTTCAAAACTCGAACGTTTTCTTCGTCATTCGGGCAATCCGAGCCGAAAACTATTGTATTAAGCCCGTCGTGGGTAACTTTATTCCCGACACGGACGGAGCTGTGTCCGATAAAATAGCTATAGAGAAGTCTCTCACGCCCGTAAAATTCCGCAATAATTTTTTCGCTCTCAACCCCGTTCAAAAGTGACAGGATTATGGTGTTTTCGTGAACAAAGTTTTTCAACTTGCAAATAGCGTCGCTAAGTCCCGGCATTTTGGTCGAAATAATAACCAAGTCTGCCTTAAAATTCGTCTCGCTCGGCAAAACGTAGGTCGGGTTGAGCGGTTTTCCGTTGTATTCAATCGGGTTTTCTGTGTACCTTTCCAAACGGTATTCGTCTACCAAAACACGAAAGTCCACCCCCTCGCAATTTTGCAGAAGATCCGCATAAATCGTGCCGATTGCACCAAGACCGCATAAAATTACATTTGAAATTTCTCTCATAACGGTTTTATTTTAGCACGAGCAAATTTGAAATACAAGAAAGATTTTTTATTTAGAGGATAAGTCACTTCTTGCAATCGAGATTTATTTTTGCTAAAATTCGCTTGTATGAAACTGACTTGTGACGAATTGTTAATGAAATACTTTGAGATGCAGCCTCCGCACCCTTACGAGGTCAGACGACTTTGTCGCATGCTTTTTTGTGAATTGAGCCAAAATGTTTTTGAGATGCCCCGTCGTGAGTCGGATTATCTGGAGGTGGCGGCGGTCTTGCACGACGTCGGTTATGCCGTTGAAGACGCAACAAAATCTCACAACAAACTTTCTCGGGACATAATTCTTGAAGAAGGGCTGAAAGGGTTTAGCGACGAAGAAGTAAAAATTATCGCATGCATTGCCCGCTATCACCGCGGAAGTCTGCCCGACAAGAACGAGCATAAACTCTACGGCAGTTTTTCAAAGACCGAACGCAATATAATAAAACGCCTGGCGGGGATTTTGAGGTTTGCCGACGGGCTTGACGGAGAACATAAACCTCTTATCAAAGAAATAAAAATCGAAAACGACCGAGAAAACAACATCATAAAAATTAATCTTTACAAAAAAGAGGACGTAAAGGGGCTGGATATTACCAAAAGCCTCAGAAAACGGGATTTGCTGGAAATCGGGTTCAAGTGTCAGTCGGTTGTTTTTATCAAGTCCGAGCCGAAAATTTAACCCGTAATTTGATTGTAAATTTTTAGCATGGTAAAATCGGGTCAGGAAAGATTATTGTTAAGAGATAAGGAAGATTGTCCATGAAAATGTCAAAAATGTTTGTGCAAACTTTGAGAGAATTTCCGTCCGATGCGGAGGTCGTTTCGCACAAAATGCTTGCACGTGCGGGCTTTATAAAAAAACTCACCAGTGGCGTTTATAACTACATGCCTTTGATGTGGCGGGTTTTGAAGAAGATTGAAAACATCGTAAGGGAAGAAATGGATAAAGCAGGGGCTCAAGAACTTTTGATGCCGTTTGTTCAGCCAAAAGAACTTTGGGAAGAGTCGGGACGCTGGGACGCTTACGGTAAAGAGCTTATGAGGCTCAAAGACCGTCACGACAGGGTTATGTGTCTTGGACCTACGCACGAAGAAATCATCACTGCACTTGCTCGTGACGTGTTGAAGTCTTACAAGCAAATGCCCGTAAATTTGTACCAAATTCAGTCAAAATTCAGGGACGAAGTTCGCCCAAGATACGGACTTTTGCGTGGTCGTGAGTTCATCATGAAAGACGCTTACAGTTTTGACACTTCGCAGGAAGGCTTAAACAAAGAATACGAAAATATGGCACGGGCATACAAGCGAATTTTTGATCGTTGCGGGCTTGCGACAAAAATGGTTCAGTCAGACTCGGGTGCAATCGGCGGAAGCGTAAGCCACGAGTTTATGGTAATCACCGACACGGATGCGGGCGAAAACGACGTTTTCTACTGCGATGACTGCGACTATTCGGCAAACTCAAACCACGCCGTATCAAAACTCTTGCCTGCAAAAACCGACGGGGCGGAATATTTTTCAAAAACGGAAATTCTCGACACTCCGAACACCCATTCGATAGAAGAGTTGTGTGAGTTTTTGAAAATTCCTGCCTCAATTATTCTAAAAACTCTGGTCTACATCGTAGATAAAAAGCCTGTTTTGGCACTAATCAGAGCGGACAAGGCGGTCGAAGAAACCAAGTTGATGAACGCTGTCGGCGGCGTCGACATAAGAATTGCGTCGTCCGCCGAAATTGCCGAACTAATGGAGCAAAAAGGCTTTGACGCCGTTCCCGGATTTATCGGTCCAAACGGCATGGACGGGGTTACCATCGTCGCCGACGAAACCGTAAAAGATATGAAAAACTTTGTCGTCGGGGTTAACCAAACCGATAAGCATATGGTCGGGGCTAACTTGGACAAAGATATTCCCCCTATCGAAACATTTGCGGATTTAAGGCTTGTAGAAGCAGGCGAACTTTGCCCTCAATGCGGAAAACCCCTCAAGGTTACCAAAGGAATTGAAGTCGGAAACATCTTCCAGCTCGGCACAAAGTATTCAAAACCGATGAAAGCCGTCTACTTAGACGAGAACGGCAAGGCACAGCCTTACATAATGGGCTGCTACGGTATCGGGATTTCGAGAACGGCAGCTGCTGCGGTCGAGGCTCACTATGATGAACACGGCATAAAATGGCCGATTGCAATCGCACCTTACCACGTCGTAATCGTTCCCGTGAACATTAAGGACGAAGTTCAGATGAAAGTTGCGGGCGAAATGTACGAAAGCCTTAAAAATGCGGGCGTAGAAGTCGTCCTCGACGACAGAGACGAACGTGCAGGCGTAAAATTCAAAGACGCCGACCTAATCGGCTTCCCGTTTAGAGTAACCGTCGGCAAAACGATTACGGAAGGTTTTGTCGAATACAAAATCCGTGAAACCGATGAAATGCTCAAACTCACCCCCGAAGAAGCGGGCAAAGACCTTGTCTCAAGGATTGTGAAATAATCGGGGCGAAATTGATTTTTTAGAGTGACAAAAATATTTTTTGAAGGGGCGAG
>CAMAML010000060.1 GCA_945836835.1 uncultured cyanobacterium
AAACTATAATCAGAGAGCTTGTAATTTTATTATGTAAAGAAACGTAATTAAAATCCTAAAAAAGAGCAATTAGTAAAACTTTTGGGTTTTTATAAAAATATGTGTAGTCAGTTATGAAAATTAAAGTAGGGACATGGCATTAAAAGCAATACAGACGATAACCCCCGAACAGTCAAAAGCAATAATACGGGATAATCGCAGTGGCAATAGACAACAGAAAACAAACGGCACAGCAAACAACAACTCCACGACATTTACGGGCGGGGGCGGAATTGCCGGAGCGTTACTTGATGCTCCGGTTGTGGTTGCGGACGCAATCACCAACGGCGGTTTTGCTTTTTCGTTTATCGCCCAGGATTTTTGCGGCATGGCGATGCCGAGAGTTCTCGAAGGGGTTAACCGCAGACCGGTGAACCCCGAGACGGGGAAAAAAGAAGGTCCCTACAACTGGGCATTCGCCCGTCGTGAAGGTATTCGTGAAGTTTTGAGCGGACCGAGTGCATTCATTATCCCTATGGGGATTTTGGGCATCGTCAAAAAATTCTCCGGCCCCGCAAACAACGTTCCCGTCAACATGATTAAAGTTTTGGGGTCTAATATGTCGGAATTTGCTCAAAATGTTGACAACAGCGTTTTGACGGACAAAGTTCAAACCAAAAGAGGGTTTTACCGTAAGGTTTTTGACAACATGCTCCGCACGACTTTGGGCGAAAATACCCTTCCGCCGGAAAAACTTGAAGAGACCTTAAATTCGTTTGTTGACAAGGCTATCGAGATTGAAAACGCAAAACCGAACAAAAAGTCAATATTTAAGAAGATTGCAAATATCAAGGTTGAAGGTTCTCCGGAAGATTTGACCGAAACTTTCCTCCAAGATATTATGAAACTTAAAAAGAAATATCTTCCTGCCTCCGTAAACGAAACAACCGTTTCTATCGCTTATGTCGGCGATAATACGGGCAAATCCGAGACACTCGGGTTTAAAAAATTGCTTTCTACTCTCACGGATTTTTCGGACGACGTAATCGCTACATCTAAAGACAAAATCAAGCATTTGGGTAACGATTTTGACGCCGGCAAGTTTGTTGAAAGTTTCGTTAACAGGCGTACCGGCTCAAGAATTGCAACAAACGTCGGGATGTGGCTCTCCGTTGTCGGTTTCTACGCACTCATACCTAAACTTTACTCCCTCGGGCTGAAGGGCAAGAACCCTGCGTTTGCGACGGAAGAACAAATGAGCAACACGGTCAACGAACCTGACAAAACGAAAACCGCTACAGGCAAAAAAGATGATGGCAAAAAAACAAAGGATGTTCCGTTCTGCGGTCGGGAAAGATTTTTTACCTCAATTTCAGATAAAGTCTCATCATTTCCAAAATTGTCAAAACTCTTAAGCAGTATGGAATTTGACGGAGCGTCAATGTCCGTTGCGGGCATGCTGACATTGCTGTTCGGCTTCTGCCTGCCGACAAGACTTATAAATGCTCCCGATAAATATGACCGAAACGAAACTCTTGCAAGAGATATTCCGAGCTTCATTTCCATTCTTTTTGTTGCCCAAGGTATCTCAAGAGGGTTCTCGAAGCTCTTCTCCAAGATTTCGGGATTAGCTCTCAACATAACGCCGGAAGACCACAACAAAAACTTGTGGACAAAGCTCAGGGACTACTTCTCCCCTGCTTCGGGAATTAACGTTCTTGACAATAACCAGTTAAATTCAAAATATACCAATATCCATGAGTACAAAGACGGAATTAACGGGTTCTTTGACTTCATCTCCGAAAACGGCGGTAACGTCAAGAAGTTATTGCACTTAGACGAGCAGGTCGAAGAACAGGCAAAAATCATCGTCGGAAAAGACATCAAAGACGCAACCTCGGACGAAATCAGAGAGGCGTTCAGGAACAACAACTCCGATGAGGCTAAAGCCGCTAAAAAGGTTATTGAAGATATATTCAAAGACAGCAAGAACAAGTTTGTTAAATACGCAAAGAGATATAACAGTGCCTTCACCTTCCTGTCAACAATCGTCCTTGTACCTTCGTTTATGGTATGGCTTGCAAGAACCTGCGACAGAATGACAAGAAACGCAAGAGCAAAAGATATGGCTCTTAAAGCTCAACAAAATGCCCCGACGGAGCAAAAAGAAGTCGATAAATTGAATGTCACTTTGACGGCAATTCCAAGCAATTTCAAGCCGAGCATGAACGGTTTCTTGCATAAATAAGACAAATTTTATAAGAAAAAGAGGAGGTCTTGTAAGACTTCCTCTTTTTTTAAGCCTTGCCTCTGTCTATCGAAATTTACGAATTACAGCTACAATCAAAATACCTCTTTTTAAAACCACAACACCCGCAAGTATTGCCTTAGTGCTGCTATGTTTCCATCCTGACACGGTTCGACAGCTTACGCCGCCACGGTCTTAAACGTCAACGATATTTCAATTTTCAATGTAACTTGCAAACCCCTCACAACAGGCTCTGCACCCCGCCTACACTTCGGGTCAAGAGATTGCAATTCCCCGTGGAGCAAGGCTTAGTCATACCATAACATAAACAAAAATTTTTTTCACCCCCGATTATGTAATAAATTGTAACTTTATGACAAAATTTTTTTTGACGGGTTTTTAAATACCTCGTAAAGGAGAAATTTGTATTTATGAACATTACATTTACGGGATATAAAAACGCAATGGCATCAACAATAACTACCATCATGCCTGATACAAACAAGAAGTTTGTTACCCATGCTATTTCCTGCAAACTTACAAATGATCATTACGGACAGGACTTGACCAATTATGTGAAAGCACTTGAAAAATCGGAAGGTAAACGCCATCCCTACGATGCTGGTTATATCAATATCATAACACAATACGGGGATGAATTTAATTCACCCAAAATATACTTGAACGGTGAAGAACTGGAAGTAAACGACAAAAATCTCGGGATCTTTTCTTTCTGTGCAAAATTTCTGAAAAATGTTATGCCAAAAATAAAAAATCAGCTTACGGAGGGTTATTTCAAAAGCGATGATTTTAACAAACACATTTTTATAGGTCCCAATTTGAAAGAAGTACTGCCCCAAAAAGAGTATAACAACATAGCACCAAATCTTGTCAAAGACGAGATAATCCAAAATCAGGCAAAAACAATTTTTGATAACATTCAAACCGTTATGGAAGATTACTTTGCATAATCTTTATCCTCAAATATTAAGTTTTATAAAGTTAGACATTTCAAATTTTAAGAAATGTTAAATTGGTTAAAATCATGCTATATCATGGTTTTAACGGTGTTTTTTCGACAATTTATATTTAATTTCGGGAAAAAGTTGTCTTAATCGGTTAAATGGTTTAAAATAGGTGTATACTCATTCTTGAGTGTGTTCTTGTAGGGGTAGGATAACATTGATGCAAGATATAATTCAAAGAAATCTGAGAGAGATACGGGAACAAATTGCACCTTATAAACCAAATATTATTGCAGTTACGAAGTATTTCGACAACACGGCGATTGAGGCGGCTTACCGATGCGGGCTTAGAGATTTTGCGGAATCGAGAGCGGTTGAGGCGGTTGACAAAATCCGAAGGTTGCCGAAAGAAATTCAAGAAGGCTCAAAGTTTCACTTTATAGGGCATCTTCAGGGTAACAAGGTCAGAAAAGTTGTTGAAAATTTTGACTTAATCCAGTCGATAGATACTCTAAAATTGGCACATAGGGTTTCCGAGATTGCCAAAGAAGTCGGAAAAGAGCAAGAGGTTCTGCTCGAGTTGAATATTGCGGATGAAGTTCAAAAGTTCGGGTTTTCGAGGGCGGAACTGATTGAAAGTTTCGGGGAAATCTTAGAGCTTCCAAACCTCAAAGTTTCGGGGTTGATGAGCATGGCTCCGCTCGGTGCCGGCGAAGAAGTTATTCGCGGATTGTACGGGCAAGTCGTTGAAATCAAGTCGGAAATAGAAACAAAGTTTTCTATCGATCTGAAAGAGGTTTCAATGGGGATGAGCCAAGATTACGTAATTGCGGCACAAGAAGGGGCAACAATGCTCAGGATAGGTAGAAAGTTGTTTAGTTAGTATAGTAGTAAGATAACGCACGGAGGAAAAACGGTGGCAGTGGTTACAGACAAAATAAGATCGGTAGTGGATTTCTTTGTAAAAGGGTTCGAGCCAAAGGAAACTATTTTTGATGAGATGGGTGATGAGGTTATTGAAGATGAGTACGAAGTTGAGGACAATTTAGCGATTGACCCCGCTTACACTTACCAACAAAGACCTGAAAGAACGCAGGACTTGAAGGTTGTTAATCACCCGAATTACAGAGGATATGAAATCGTGGTTATGGAACCTCGTTCATTTGATGACGCTGCCCAAATCGTTCAATACCTCAAAGACAGAAAGACTATCGCAATAAATTTACATTTGCTTGACAAAGAACAATCCCAAAGAACAATAGACTTTGTTTGCGGTGCTGCACTTGCACTGAACGGCAAACCTCAAAAAGTCGGTGATTTATTCTTCCTTTTCACCCCAAGCAACGTAAAGTTGACCGTTGATATGAATCAGGTTCAAAGCAAGTTTAGCGACTCGTTGTGGAGAGCTCCAATGCAATAGAGTCCGAGTAATAAGAAGAGGAAAAGAGGATAGTTGTAAAATACGGAGGATGTTCCGATACGGTCATCCTCTTTTTTTATGAAAAAGCTAAGTAATCGTCCTCCCCCCCCAACGACAACAAAAAAATCTTAAAAACCGATTGCCCCGACGGCTTGTCTGTGGTAATTTTATCTTAGCTATGAGTTACGAAAATTTTGCAATAGTATACAACAATTTGATAGAAAATTCCGCGACGGTAAAGGACGAGATTGTAAAAATCCTTGAGGGTCGCGGTATTTTGGCGACGGGGCTTGACATCGACAGCTTAAAAAGCGGGTTCGATTTCGTCATCGTTGTCGGCGGGGACGGGACTATCCTCAAGGCGTCGAGGTTTTACGCAAAATTTGCCACACCCGTTTTCGGGATAAATTTAGGACGTTTGGGGTTTTTGTCCCAATCTTCGGCAGAGAATTTGGAATGTTCGTTAATAAAGATTTTGGGCGGAAAATTCAAGACGGAAAACAGGATTATGCTCAAGTGTGACGGCAAGCATGCCCTAAACGACATCGTGATAAAGGGTTCGATGTCGGGCAGGACTTCAAAATTTTCGCTCAAAATTAACGACAAAACGGTTTGCGACTACCTTGCGGACGGGCTGATAATCTCGACACCGACAGGCTCGACCGCTTACGGGCTATCGGCGGGCGGTCCCGTTTTGTATCCCGCATTGGGTGCGTTTGTCGTCGTGCCGATTTGCCCGCATACCCTCAGTGCAAGACCGCTTGTCGTGCCTGACACCGAAAAGATTTCAATTATTGCGGGTGAGGAAAATTCTACCTACTTTTTATCCGCCGACGGGCAAGAGTTTTCAAAATGGTTTACCAAAATCGACATAGAAAAATCCGAGTATGAGGCAAAACTGGTCTTGCTTGACGACGTGGACTTTTACTCCGTTTTGAAAAACAAATTCGGCTGGGGAACTTCACCCGCTAATTTGTAAAAACTCAGCCCTGTTGTTCGATTATTTTTGCATCCAATTTTGGACATTGGTGATAAATTCTGCTACTGTATTTTCGGCTTTCCCCTGAATAAAGTTTATTGCTTTTATATTATATTCTTTGTTTAAAGGGTTTGTAGAACCAATAAAGTCAGCAATTCTGTTAATAAAATCCATTTCATTTTCAAGATCCGTAAGCACTCCTTTATTTCTTAATTTCATGTCTTGTTTAATTTTAGTTATAGCTTCTTGCGGAGTTTTGGATGCTTTTATAATTTGTGCAAGTTGCTTAGTGTCAAAATCAAGCGGATATCCAAATTCTTTATGCAATTCTTCTGCCTGTCGTATTCCAGCCAAAAACTCTTTCTTGTAGTCAACAAAAAGATTTTTCCATCTCGAATTCTTAAACAAAGTTCTCACATATGTGTATTCAATAACAGATTCAATCTTTGCATTTGGTGTTACGGAGTGAATTGCCGAAAACAACCCTTTTTTACTCAAAAGGTCTATAAAATCTCTGTCAATCACGTCATTCCAACAGAAATCTCCGCCTTCTTTAACCTCGTACCCGAGTTTTTTCAATATTTGCGAAGTTGCTGCATGCGGAGTTTCCGAGGTTTCGATAACTTTACCCGCTTTAATTGCTTTGAACTCATCAATAGCAGAAGTGTCTAAAACTCTCAATTTACCTTTCGGAATGTTAGGATTACGCCTTACGATGACTGTCCCGCTAGGAAGTTTTACGCTGCCTTTGGTGTACATATCAACGGGTGAGCCGCCGACAAGATTTTTTACTTCATCAAACGGCGTAATGTAAGAGTACTTTTTACTATCCCAACTGTCTCCTTGTGTTTCGAGTTTTTTAACGGGGTGATTTACCGAAAAATGCAAACTGTCCCTTGAACCTTTTGAGCCGAACTCACCCGTAATTTTATCCCTTGTAGTGCGTAAAACACCGTTCAGTGGAATATCATCGTCTAGCCTAACCAGCGCAAACCCGTCAGAGGTCATCTGTCCCTCAGGTGTTCGCATCGGGTGGCTTTTTGCAAACGAAAACAAAGAGTCCGATGCTAAATCTTCGTACGGTTCAACGTTAGGAGTGGATGCTTTTTGTTCAAGCAAAAGCTGCGTTCTTTGCGGCGGTTGCACGGTTGCCGGGGGTTGATTTATTGATTGTGCGGTTTTTTGTTGCACAAGCGGTTGTCTTATGGGGACTTCCGCCGATTTTGTTGCCGTATTTCCGCATGCTCGAAGGCGCCCCGCTAACTGCCGTGAAAGCTCGTTTGACTCCGTTTGAGTACTTTTGAACGAGTGTTTCATATATTTCCATGCTTTGGAAATTGTTTTTAAACCAATCTTGAACATTATATTTCCCCTAAATCCTTGTGAATATATAAAGTTTTTTTTGATGAAATTGTTGTCTATTTTTTAATTA
>CAMAML010000061.1 GCA_945836835.1 uncultured cyanobacterium
GACAAAAACATGTAATTACACTATAATTAATGTATATACAATATTTACAATGTAATAATTGTAAAGGAGTACGAAGATATATTGCGAAGTATTAAGGAATTTTAGAAAAAGGAGGTACATTAATGAACAAAAAATTTAAATTACTAAACGCATTCACTCTTGCAGAAGTTCTCATAACTCTGGCAATAATCGGGGTTGTGGCGGCGGTGACCATGCCGACCTTGCTAACAAATATTCAAGAAAGAGTACGTAAAGAACAGGTGAGAACCGTAAAATACAAGCTCACCAAAGCTACCGAGAAGATGAACTCTTTGGGCAAAATCGGGGCATACCCGACGACCATGGACTTTGTAAATGAGCTTAAAAAACACATGAGTATCGCAAAAATTTGCGATAACGGTGAATTGAACAAGTGTTGGTCGGCTCCTGAAATTAATGCTTTTTCGGGTTCATGGAATACTGTCACAACTGCAACATATACGGTAAAAAATCTAAAAAAAGGGCCTGATTTAAAAGCTCTTGCAATCGGGACACGGGATACTGAAACGGTTGGGATAATAACAGGTGACGGTGTTCCGATGCTGTTGGTGTATTCTCCTGTTTGTACGGGATTTGACGAGGCGAAAACTTACACGTGGTCGGTAGAGGATGGAAAACCCGTTACAAATGCTACAACTAACTGTATAAGTGCTATCTTTGATCTCAATGGAGCTAAAGGCCCCAACAAAATAGGAACGGATGTTAGAACTCTTAATTCGGTTTTTGGTTCGGTCAACTTAGGAAAAGCTTTTTCTCCTGTTGGTGTTGATACTTGCAAAAAATTGAAGAAAAAATATGGTATTCGTTATTGCAATGGAGAATATACCATTTCAGGCAATGATCGCTGGGTTGGAGCAATAGCAGCATGCGACAACTTGGGGTTACATTTGGTGAGTTTGCAAACATTAGCTGTATTGGCAACCTCACGTTATGCAGATCCTACCATTGGTCCCTACACTGTATTATTTGATGAATCATTCGGAGATTGTCTGGAATGGCTTAGAACAAACTGGGGACATGGAAAAGATTTCTATTCATCGGAATTTGACGTTAGATGTCATGCGACCGGTATGGATATTTCGGATGAAGAGGCTAAATCAGCTTATAAAATCGGCAATGCTGGATTCTGGACTGATTTGGAGATTTCGGATACTCAGGCATATGAAAGAGCATTCTATTCAACTAATACCCATTTGTTCAGATATCATCGCGGCTACTACAACTCAGAAGCTCTTTGTGTCGGCGATTAGAAAATCCTTTCGTGGAGGCGGTCGATTTCTTGTCGGAAACTTTGCGGAAGGGTGGAGTATTCGTTTATGTCTATCAAAATCGTGATGTTGCTGTCGTTCAGCAGTTGTTTGAGTTCGGCTAGGGATTTTCCTTCTTCATTAAAACTCTTCACTGTTAAGTCCAAGTCGCTCCCCGCATTGCAATCGTTTTTTACACGCCCGCCGTACGCCCAAATTTCAGCGTGCGGACAGTAGTTTGTGAATATTACTCTCAGCTCCGCCAAATACTCTTCTCTCAGGTTAATCATTGTCTATAACCTCTTTAAGGTGTTCAATATCCGTCAAAAAATCTTTTACGAGCGAAATCGTTTCCTGTGCAAAGGCTTGTCCGTAATCGTGTGCCGTATTGTTGCGGTTGTCCCGATACCGTAACCAGCGTTTTGTTTCTTCTTCCGTAATTAACGAGTACTTAAGAGCATGCCTGAAAATATCCTTAAACGACAGCATATCCGCCGCTTTTTTGGATGCAAAATAAGGAGTAATTTTCTTTTTCAAAAGTTTCCCGCTCTGCTCAAGTGACAGTTCAAACCCCTTAACCAAAGAGTTACGGTAAACTTCATACTCAACACTTCCCTCTTCCGCTGTTTGTAACAGGTTGTAAGATTTTTGAAGGATGTCGATATTCTTTTTGAAATATTCCGTATTGATTTCACACATTTTTTTGCTCCGAAGATTTTCACAGGTTAAACAGGCTCTCAAAAATCCCTTCCGAGTACGTCGGATGAGCAAAGCAAACCTCTTTTAACTTGTCGGGGGAAATACCGCTTTTCATGGCTATTGCAAGTTGCTGAACGAGCGGAGAGGCTTCTTTCGAGATAATATGCACGCCAACGATTTTGTCCTCTTGCGTAAGTATTTTTATGAACCCGTCCGTACAATTATCGCAGTGAGATTTCCCGAGTGCCGAAATTAGCATTGTCGATTTTTTATAAGTGTTCGGGGTTAAGTCCTGTTCGCGTTTACCGACCCAAGCGATTTCGGGCGTCCCGTAAACAACTGACGGCACAAGGTTTTTGTCAAAACCTATCCCGTCGATGATTTCTATTGCCTGTTTTATGGCATAGTGTGCGAGCTGAATTTCACCGCAAGCGTCCCCGAGATAGGTTACTCCGTCGATTTTGTGTTCGACGTTTGGTTTTCTGCCGATTGCAACAAGAACCTTCTCTGCCGTTAAAACCTTCCCATCGGCGAGGGTAACTTCGCACCCGTCGGCGGTGCTTATTTTTTGAACGTTTGCGGATTTATAAAATTTTATTTTGTTTAGCTTAAACATCCGCTCAATCCGTTTAGACACCTCAACATCCGCGACGGGTAAAAGGTTTTCCGCTCCCTCTACAACCGTAACTTCTACCCCGAAATTCGACAAAATCCTTGCCCATTCAATCCCGATAGCGCCCGAGCCGACAATGATAATACTTTCGGGTAAAGTCGTCAAATTAAGGATGTCGTCGGAGTTAAGAATGTTTTTGTGATCAACTTCAAGCCCCTTAAAGCTCTTCGGGCTTGAACCCGTTGCAACATAAACTTTTTTGCAGGAAAATTCTTCCCCACCCGCCAAAATCGTGTTTTTGTCTTTTATTTCCGCAACCCCGAAAACTACTTCCGTCCCGCAGTTTTTTAGAGTTAACTCAAGCGATTTTTTGAGCTTTGAAACAACCTGATTTTTTCTCTCGACGACTTTTGCATAATCAACCTCAAAATTCGGGACAATTATACCTAACTCATCCGCACAACGAAGTTCCGCCGCCAACTCCGCCGAATGTAGTATTGACTTTGTCGGGATACACCCCCTGTTCAGGCAACCCCCGCCCAGACAATCTTTTTCAAACAGAACCGTTTTTAACCCTTTTTTGCAGGCATGGATGGCAAGAGTATACCCCGCGGGACCTCCGCCGATTATGCCGACATCGTATTTATAATCCATTAACTAACCCTAACCAAGTATTAATAACGTTTTACACCGCTTCCCGTTGAAGAAAAGCCCGAGCCGAAATTGACCGCACCGTAGTTCCAATAGGTATAAGGATTGTTTTGCTGTGAGCCAAATCTAACACGACGGGTCGTTTTGCCCTTCTTTTTGCCGTTTGAGTTATCGTCGGCAGGTGTCGTATTTGAAACGTTTTGAGTGTATTGAGGGGTTTCGCCCTGCATGTACAAAACCGTTCCGCCGGCGTATGCCGCTTGGCTGACGAGTATTAATGATAATATAATCGCTAATTTTTTCATTATAAAGAAATCTCCTTTATATTAGTATTATACTATTCTTTTAAAGAATTTCAATACTAAAATTTGTTATTTTATTAAGAGAATGTAACATATGGTTACAAAAATTGGAAAGAATGTATAATATATTCAGGAGAAAATTATGAGAGAACGACTTCCCGAATACTTAAAACGTCCTATAATCAACACGGAAACGACAAAAAACGTTAGGATGATATTGCGTCGTCACGGGTTAAACACGGTTTGCGAAAACGCACGCTGTCCGAATAAAAACGAATGTTACACAAAAAATACCGCAACATTTCTTATCATGGGAAACGTTTGCACAAGAAACTGCAAATACTGTAATATTTCCTGTGCCAAACCCGAGCCCGTTGACGAGCTTGAACCGCAAAACGTTGCGCAGGCGGTGAAGGATTTGGGGCTTAAGTATGCCGTCATAACCTCCGTAACCCGAGATGACCTCATGGACGGCGGTGCGGTTTATTTTAAAAAGTGTATCGAAAATATTCGGGAGCTTTCCCCGGAAATCAAAGTCGAAATTTTAACCCCCGATTTTAAAGGGGACAAAAATTCACTCGACACAATAATTTCCGCAGCCCCTGACGTATTTAATCACAACATTGAGACGACTAAAAATATTTTCAGGAAAGTTCGTCCGCAAGGGGATTACAACCGTTCTCTTGAGGTTTTACGCTATATTAAAGCGAACTCCGAAATCAAGACAAAATCGGGCTTAATGGTCGGATTAGGGGAAAGTTTTGAAGATATTGAAGAAACTTTTGTTGACTTAAAAAATGTCGGCTGTGATATTTTAACCGTAGGGCAGTACATTCAACCTTCAAAACAGCATTACCCGCTCGGGAAATACTACACGCTAAAAGAGTTTGAATATTTACGGGAGCTTGCAAAAAAAGTCGGATTTAAACACTACCAAATAAACCCGCTTGTCAGAAGCTCCTACATGGCATCTGATATGGCGTAAAATTCTATGCTGCCAATACTTCTTTGATACTATCTCTGTCTGACCATTGAACTGCTTTAATGTTGTAATTTTCAAATGAGTTCATCAACGAGCTTGGTACATTTTTTTCTTCGTTATTTATTAGCACGAACGGTTCGGCAATTCCCGGTCTTGCCGCCTCGACATCCAACCAGTCGAAAATAATACTGTCAGCATTCTGTTTTGTCGGATTGTTAAGTGTTTTAATAAGTCTTTCCGGCGAATTTTTGTATTTTGGTATAACAAAATCGAAGGTTCTGAAATATCCCGATTTCCCGCCAAAATGAACTCTTTCGATATATCTTACGTCTATTTCATCAAACCACAGTTTTACATCTTCATAAAAAAGACCTTCGATAGTTGAATTTGCAAGGTAAAACATATTATTTACGTCAATTACGGCTTGGATAAGGTTATGTTTTTTTAATGGAAATTCCGCTTCTGTCGTTGTTGTTGTTAGAGTGTCGCCTCCCTCAAGTTCTACCCCGTAACCGTTCAAAATGGCATTTAACAACTTTTTCCTTTTTGGACTATCCAAAGAACATCCCGAAATTTGCAAATCTTTTATTGTATAGCCGTCATCGGTCAATTTATATTTATCACGGTCTTTTAAGGCATAAATTTGTATATAATCATTATGTCTGTCAAGATACGGAGTCGTGATTTCTGCGACATCATCAATATTGTTTAGAACTGTCTTATCCTTTAACCAAGCATAATACTTATCTATTAGGTTCTTCAAGTTATCCATTTGTACGCTCCTCATATAACAATTTCCCGTTAAAGTTAGGAACATCCGTAATATTACAATATGTCATAAAAGCGACTAATATATCCCATTTGTTATCAATATTTTTAAAAACTTCATTCGGTAAAGGGTACGCCCATTTATCATCGAAACCTTCTCTATATAAGTGAATATGAGGTGAACCAACCTCTTGCCCGTCCGGGTTTCTGTGCGGTACTCCAATATCAAGTCTGCACAAGGTGATTGTATCTCTTGTTCGATTTTGAAGAGTTAATTTTGCCAAACACAATTTGCTCGTGTTGACGTCAAGCATAAATTTTTCTTTAAAATCTTTTGACTGAAGAGGGATACTGATTTTAGTGCCTCCATACGGTAGCGCCCATACAGTATCATCAACTTTTACTTTTTCCATACTAAAAAGCCTGTCAGCTTCTTTTTGAGTAATAATTTTTGCCATAAGTCACCTTCATATTAATTATATCATAAAAATTAACTATTTTGATATTTTACTTGTAATTCCTCTTTGTCGGTGCTATAACCGTACTTGTACAGTTAGGGGGATCCGCCCCATGGTGGCAAGTCGCTTATATAAACGGTTGTTATTTGAGCAATGACTTGCCGAATACCAAAAGGATATGAAAGGACATTTAAAAATGGAAAAAAACAATGAAACACTCCATGTGCTGAGACACTCGACCTCGCACATCATGGCACAAGCCGTTCAAAAGCTGTTCCCTTCGGCAAAGTTGGCTATCGGACCGGCTACCGACACAGGGTTTTACTACGATTTTGACCTAACAGACGGTCACGCTTTCACCGAAGATGATTTGGTTAAAATAGAAGAAGAGATGAAATCCATCATCAAGCAAAACCTCTCGTTTGAACGTTACGAAGTTGAAGATGTTGACGCAAAGATTGCTGAATTTAAGTCGCAAGGAGAAATCTACAAAGCGGAATTGCTTGAAGAACACAGAAACGACAACCCGACTTTGTACCTCACAAAAGACAAAGACGGTAACGTATTGTTTAATGATCTTTGTGCGGGTCCTCACATCCCGAACACATCTTACATCAAGGGAAACGCAATCAAGTTGCTAAAGGTTGCGGGTGCTTACTGGAGAGGGAACGAAAAAAATAAGATGCTCCAAAGAATTTATGCAACGGTTTTCTGGACAAAAGAAGATTTGGCGGCATACTTAAACTTCTTGGAAGAGGCTGAAAAACGTGACCACAGAAAACTCGGAACAAAATTAGATCTGTTCTCGACAAGGGAAGAACTCGGCGGAGGGCTTGTCTTGTGGCACCCTAACCTTGCCGTAGTAAGAGAAGAAATCGAAAACTACTGGAGAAGCGAACACAGAAAACGCGGTTACGTAATAGTAAACACTCCGCACATCGCAAAATCCAAACTCTGGGAAATTTCGGGACACGCAGAGCATTACAGAGAAAACATGTTTTTTATCCAAAAAGACGAGGACTCGGACGATCAGTTTATCCTAAAACCTATGAACTGTCCGTTCCACATCCTCATTTATCAGGCAAACAGGCACTCCTACCGCTCATTACCGTTGAGAATGGCGGAATTGGGTACGGTTTACAGAAAAGAAAAATCGGGGGCTTTGTCGGGCTTAACCCGTGTTCAAGGTTTCACCCAAGACGATGCTCACGTATTCTGTACGCCTGAACAAAG
>CAMAML010000062.1 GCA_945836835.1 uncultured cyanobacterium
GGTGAGGAAAGTCCGTGCATCCAAGGACAGACCGCCGGAGAAACTCCGGACGACGTGAGTCGGTGGATAGGACCACAGAAATGTAGACTGCCGATGGAAAGAAATTTCACAGGCGATGGTGCAACGGTGAGTTAAGAGCTTCACCAACGGTATTGAGAAATATCGGTTAGGCAACCCCCGGTCGGATGCAAGATTAAACGGAAGGTTTTAACGCGGTCCGCTACTTCCGAAAAATCGCTAGAGATTGGCAGTAATGCCAATACCAGACAGATGATTATCTTGAAACAGAACACGGCTTATGAGCTGCTTTACCTTTTTTTAAGTGATTAAGTGACTAAGTTTTTATGGCGGACAAGTCCGCAGGATTGGGAAAATTATACGATTGCCAATTATCCGATATACCTCAGGCACTTAATCACTAAATTTCAGCGTAACTGTTTTATACATAAAAAGTTTAACAAAATTGGTCGGTGTTCGACGTTTTCATCGGATCCGACAACGAAACAAGTAAAATCAGCTTTCACATTGGTGGAAGTCCTAATTACACTCGGCATGGAGAACTTTATGCCCCTTCGTCTCACACACAAGAGTAGCCTACGGCTACCCCTTTACGGCACCGTCGTTTTCGCCCGAGATAAAATATCTTTGCATCGCAAGAAAGAAGATTAAAATCGGGATTGTCGAAAGGATCGACCCCGCCGCAATAAACCGCCAATTTGAGCTGAACATCCCCTGCAAATTGTTTACCCCGACAGGCAGGGTATAAAGACTTTCCTTAGTCAGCACAATGCTTGGCCAAAGAAATTCACCCCACGACCCGATAAACGTAAATATAGCCAATACCGCAAGCGAAGGTTTTACCATAGGCACAAGTACCCTCCAAAACAGTTGAAAAACGTTGCACCCGTCGACAATCGCCGCCTCTTCCATTTCCCTCGGGATACCCAAGAACGCCTGACGCATAAGAAAAATCCCGAACGCACTGACCGCAAACGGCATTATCATCCCCACAAACCCCGCAAAATCGCTCACGTTATCCGTTAAGCGAAGTTTTATAGTAATCAGATACACGGGCAACATTATCGCCTGAAACGGTATCATAATCGTTGCAAGAGTTGCAAAAAATACAACTTTCTTGCCTTTAAACTCCATTCTTGCAAGCGGATACCCGGCCATTGCGGATAGAATTAAATTCAACAAAACCGTCCCGCCCGCAACAATCATGCTGTTTACAAAATACCTTATAAAATCAACTTTCTGCCAAACTCCGACATAGTTTGCCCATGTGAAATCTTTCGGGATAATCGTAGGCGGATACGCAAAAATATTTTCTCCGCTCCCTTTTAAAGAGGTCGAAATAAGCCAAATGAAAGGAAAAATCGACATTAAAGACACCAAAATCAAAACAAAATGCGTCGAAAAACTTTGCACATATTTTTTCATCCACGGGCGTTTGTTTATAAAATTCTCGAAAAAATTCGTCATAATTGGTACTTATTCCTTTCAAAACAAAAAATATTTATCATCGAAAACGCCATAACGATAACGAGCAACACGACCGCCATTGCAGAGGCATACCCCAAGTCCAAATTTTCAAACGCCCTTTCATATATATAATAAACAATGGTCTTAGTGGAATTAAGCGGCCCGCCCTTTGTCATAACGTAGATTTCGGCAAAAACCTTCATGGCAGAAATCGCACTAATCGTCGAAACAAGCGCAATCGTCGGCATAATATGCGGAATTGTAACGGTGAGATGTTTTTGGAAAAAATTTGCTCCGTCGATGTCGCACGCCTCGTAAAGCTCTTGCGGCACGCTCATCAACGCCGCAAGATAGATTATCATATAATACCCGATACCCTTCCAAATCGTCACGATTATGACCGAATAAATCGCCCACTTAGGGTCAGTCAGCCACCCGATAGGAGTTTGCCCCAAAAGCGTCATAAAATAGTTCAAAATCCCCTGATCGGCATAAAGCCACTTAAAAGCAATCGCCGCAACGACTATCGACACAATGACGGGAAGGTAAATAAGTATCTTATAAAGAGTTACCCCTCTGATTTTTTGGTTAATAAGTATCGCAATAAACAGCGGAAACACGACCAAAATCGGCACCGCGACAAAAAGATAAACAAAAGTGTTCCACAAAACCTTGTAAAATATCGGGCTGTGGAAAAGTTTCACGTAGTTTTCAACCCCGACCGCAGCGGGCGAATAGAGACTTGACGAATAGTCAAAAAAGCTCAAAACAAAAGTCTGAAAAAACGGGATAAAAAAGAACACCGTAAGGACAAGCCCCGCCGGCAACAAAAACAAATATGGTGCAAATTTCCCGTAATATTTAAACATACGCTAATTCTATCCGATAAAAAGTAAATCCGCAAGTTTTTTAAACTTTGTAATACAATCGGGTAATGAAATTTCCGAAATTTTGCCCGATACTTACAACGGCACAGATTAAGAAAGGGAATAAAACATGTTTTACAACACACTGAAAGCTAAAGATTTAGTCAAAACGGGCGAAAAGAAAATGGACAGATTGGTGCTTTTGCAAAAAGACCACTCTTGTTTGACGATTATGGCACTGCAAAAAGGGGAAATCATAGATACCCACACCTCGGAAGAGGACGCCGCCGTATACGTGCTTGAAGGAAAAATCGAAATCCACTTTGACGCCGAAAAGTTTGAAATCGACGAAGGCGAAATTTTGATGTTCAAAAAGGATAAAGAGCATAAAGTCGTCGCCCTCAAAGACTCCGAATTTTTTGTGATAAAGATTTAAGAGCGAACCCGGATGTCCCCAAAATGCGGGACATCCGGTTTTTTAATTCATCTAAAACATTGAGCGGGGCGAGCAAAATTTGACCGTGATTAACTGTTCGCCCCCTCACCTGAAGTTACTATTATTTGGGTGTCGCACGAATGCCAAAAATCCCGTATGAACTTATTCACTCAATCACTTAATCACTTCGGTAACAAATTGACTTATATCTTTCCGTATAATAAAATAGGTATATAAATGCAGGTATGGAAAGAGGTATCTTAAAATGTATTATCAAGGTTTAATCAACACATTCAGAGAATATTTGCCCGTGAGCGACGAAACTCCCGTTGTGACGCTTAACGAAGGGAACACTCCGCTTATCAAGGCTGATAATTTGGCAAAGAAAATCGGGATTGAGGCGGAAATCTATTTGAAGTTTGAAGGCTGTAATCCGACGGGAAGTTTTAAAGACCGCGGGATGACGATGGCGGTTTCAAAAGCAAAAGAGGCAGGCTCGGGGGCTATCATCTGTGCTTCTACGGGGAATACGTCGGCATCGGCGGCAGCCTACGGTGCAAGAGCAGGCATGAAAACTTTTGTGCTTATCCCCGACGGGTATATTGCACTCGGTAAGCTCTCTCAGGCGATGATGTACGGAGCGGAAATTATCGCTATACAAGGAAATTTTGACGAGGCGTTGGAATTTGTCAGAAAAATTTCCGAGAACTACCCGATTACACTTGTTAACTCGGTTAACCCATACAGAATTGAGGGGCAAAAGACGGGTGCGTTTGAGATTTGCAACGCATTGGGACAGGCACCCGATTACCACTTTATCCCTGTCGGGAACGCAGGCAACATTACGGCTTACTGGAAAGGGTACAAAGAATTTTATAATTTGGGTAAGATCAAGGCTTTGCCTAAAATGATGGGGTTTGAGGCGGAAGGTGCCGCCGCAATCGTTAAGGGCAAAAGGATTTATAAACCCGAAACCGTTGCGACCGCAATTCGTATCGGAAACCCTGCAAGCTGGGAAAAGGCGGTTGCCGCTCGGGACGAAAGCAAAGGGATGATAAACTTTGTTACCGACGATGAAATTTTGGCGGCGTACAAACTTATCGCATCCAGCGAAGGAGTTTTGGCGGAACCCGCAAGTGCCGCATCCGTTGCAGGCTTGATTAAGGTTAAAAATCAAGTAAAAGAAGGCTCAAAGGTCGTTTGTATCCTTACGGGGAACGGCTTAAAGGATCCGGACAACGCAATAAAATATTCAAATTGCGAAGTCAAAAAGACCTCCGCCGATATGACCGAAATTTTGCGTGTTATGAACGTGTAAGATTTTTTCGGAAAATTTTTACGCAAAGTTACTCAAAAACAGGGGAAATTTTTATGAAAATACTGGGAATTGATCCCGGCATGGCGATAGTCGGCTATTCTTTGGTAGGTTATGACGGCGAAAGTTGCAAACTTCTTGACTCAGGCTCTATTCAGACCCCAAAAGGGGAAAGAGAGTCTGCCCGTTTGCTGGAAATCTTTAACGATATAACTTCTCTTGTTAATGATTTTCAGCCCGATGTTGCGGCGATAGAAAAATTGTTTTTCTTCAGAAACCAAACGACAGTCATGCCGGTAGCACACGCAAGAGGGGTGATTTTGACGGTGTTGGAACAGTTTAAAATCCCGATTTTTGAGTACACCCCGATGGAGGTTAAGCAGGTTTTGACGGGCTACGGGCGTGCCGATAAAAAAGAGGTCGAACAAATGGTTAAACTTTCGCTTGAGACGGAAAACCTTCCCAAGCTCGACGATACCGTGGACGCCATCGCCATTGCGATATGCCATACCAGAAACTTGATTTGAAGTTGCCAAATTCACAAAAAACCGTAACAATTTGTCATAATATTTTTATTTTGGGCAAAAGTTTTATATAATGGATTTGTAAGACGATTTATCGGGAGAAAATTTTTTATGAAAATTCTCGTAACTGGTGCAAACGGAATGCTGGGGCAAGATTTATGCCCGATTTTGGAAGATTTTGGGTATGAAGTTGTCGAAACGGATGTTCAAAATTTGGATATTACGGATTTTGAGCGGGTTGTAGAAGTTTTGAAGAGCGAAAATCCTGACATTGTTGTCCACTGTGCGGCGTATACAAACGTTGACAAGGCGGAAGAAGATTTTGCGACGGCACGGCTTATCAACTCGACGGGAACGGAAAATCTTGCAAAAGTTTGCGGGAAAAAAGATATAACGTTGGTCTATATTTCGACGGATTATGTTTTTGACGGAGAAGGCTCAACTCCGCTAAAACCTTCCGATAAGCCCGCCCCGATTAACAACTATGGATTAACTAAACTCGAAGGGGAAGAGTTTGTAAAAAAATACTGCAAAAAATATTTCATAACCCGTACAAGCTGGCTTTACGGACATCACGGGAAGAATTTTGTTGAAACAATGCTTTCTCTGTCCAACAAACCCGAGCTGAAAGTCGTCGACGATCAGGTCGGATGTCCGACGTGGACGGTCGAACTTTCAAACGGGATTGTAAAACTTTTGGGCGGTGAAAACTATGGGACATACCACGTGTGCGGAAGCGGACAAACAAGCTGGTACGGCTTTGCCAAAGAGGTTTTTGAGCTTTCGGGGGTAAGTATCAATTTGATACCGTGCAAGACGGAAGAGTTTCCTCGTCCCGCAAGACGCCCGCACTACAGCGTTATGGATAACGGGAAAATTTGCAGGGACTGGAAGTCGGCACTCAGGGACTATTTGGCACTGAGACCCGAGAAAGTTGAGGTATAAATTATGAAAGGTATTATTCTTGCGGGCGGAAGCGGAACCCGTTTATATCCGAGTACAATCGGCGTTTCAAAGCAGTTGTTGCCGATTTACGACAAGCCGATGATTTACTACCCGATTTCCGTATTAATGCTTGCGGGTATCAGGGAAATCCTTGTAATCTCTACTCCGCAGGACTTGCCGTTGTTTGAACGGCTTCTTGGGACGGGGGAGCAGTTTGGGGTAAAATTTTCTTATAAAGAACAGCCGAGTCCCGACGGGCTTGCTCAGGCTTTTATTTTGGGCGAAGAGTTTATCGGAAATTCTTCCGTAGCACTCGTTTTGGGGGATAACATTTTCTACGGGCAAGGGTTTTCCGGCATGCTTAAAAAAGCCCAACAAAGAGCGGAAGAAAACGGTGAGGCAACGGTTTTCGGTTATCCCGTAAAAGATCCCGAACGCTTTGGGGTCGTCGAGTTTGACGAAAACGGCAAAGCGGTTAGCATTGAAGAAAAACCTTCCGAGCCAAAATCGAATTACGCCGTGACGGGGTTGTATTTTTACGACAACAAAGTCGTTGAATATGCTAAAACCCTTACTCCTTCAGCTCGAGGTGAACTTGAAATTACGGATTTGAACAAAATTTATCTTAAAAATGACAGGTTAAATGTTGAACTGTTTGGAAGAGGGTTTGCGTGGCTGGATACGGGGACGCACAATTCACTTCTGCGTGCGGGGCAGTATATCCAAACAATCGAAGAAAACCAAGGGATAAAAATTGCCTGCCTTGAAGAAATCGCTTTCCGTATGGGGTTTTTGGACAGGGCGTCCGTAAAAGAGTTTGTCAAAAATTACAAAAATAACGAGTATTACAACTACGTGAACAGGCTCTAACTCTCTTATTCTCATACGTTTGGCGGATTTATTTATTTGAAATTATTATAAAATGGTTGTACGATAGGAGATTAGCGTATGGATTATCAAGAACTAATTAATCTGGCAATCAAGGCGTCCGAAAATTCGTATTCCCCATACTCAAAATTTGCGGTCGGAGCTTGCGTTTTGGCAGAGTCGGGTAACACATACTCGGGGTGCAATTTTGAAAATTCAAGTTTCGGGCTTACGATTTGTGCCGAGCGTAATGCCGTTGGCTCCGCAATCGTTGCGGGCGAAAGAAAAATTAAGGCGGTCGCAATTTATTCCCCAAACTCCGAATATTGTTTCCCTTGCGGAGCTTGTCGTCAGGTTTTGAACGAGTTTAAAGACGCTCCGGAAGGGCTTGATGTCGTCCTGACAGGTTCTGACGGCATAAAAGTTTACAAGCTCGAACAGCTGCTCCCCGAAGGTTTTAACCTGTAACCCCGTAAACACAAGGTTTGAGGCGAAAAATGTTTTTCTTTGAAAAGATTGTCGAATATATTAAAAAAGACAGGTTCAAC
>CAMAML010000063.1 GCA_945836835.1 uncultured cyanobacterium
ATGAGCGGGGGAGTATATTTTTTTATTCCTGAACCGATACTTGATATAACACTCATTGTAACTAACCTTATACTTTAACGTTTACTTTTTATTTTTTGTCCGCTTTTTTGACATCGGAGTTTTTCTCCTCAGACTTTGGGGCAGATTTTTTGTTCGGAACTTCGACTTCTTTTTCTACCGTTTTTCCCGCCATTTTGAGTAATGCACTTGAGGCTTGGATTGCGTCTTGCCCGAAACCGTCTTTGGAGGTTTGCATTTTTTGTAAAATACTTGCGGTTAAGTCGTTTCCGTGAAGGGTTTGGGACTCAACTATGCTTAACGCAACCGCCCTTATTGCAACCGAAGGGTCTTGGAGCATTTTGTTAACCAAAGCCGTCAGGGCAGGGTCATCTTTTCTTGAAGGATCTTCTTCTAACCTGTTAACAACTTCTCTTGCACCCATTTTTCTGACTTCAACGTCCTGACTGTTCAAATAGTTTTCCAAAGTTCTGATGTAGTTGTCCGTCAACTCGACGACATCACGTTTTTCTTTGTGCTTGTTACTTTGGACGGATTCAGTTTCTTTGGTGTCTTTGGTTTCTTTGGGAGAATTTTCTCCGTCCGCCGAATTTACGGGATTTTGGGTGGCGACGGCAGTCTTGCCGTCTTGTGCGTCCGTTGTTGATTTTTCGCCTTGTTTATCGGCGGTTTTGTCGTCGGAATTTTGCCCGCTAACCGTTGAAGCTCCGTTTTGATCTTCTTTCACTTCACCTGTTTTTTTATCTGCACTGTTTGAGGAATTATCTCCCGCAACGCTACCCGCCTGAGGAGCAGTCGATTGTGGCATGCCTGTCGCGTACCCGCCGCCGTTTGGAGGGTAGTATCCGCCGTTTGCATACGGGTTGTTATAACTTCCGGCCGTATAATAATAAGGATTGTAACATCCGCCTTGAGTTCCGGCGTCATATGCGGATGCGGTCTGTTGCGGATAGAAATACCCGTTTGGACTTCCCGCCGTCGGGTTAAGTATCTGAATGTTTACCGCAGAACAACTCGGCGGAGTACCTGCGGGACAATATGCCTGCTGTTGAGGCACTTGTTGGGGCGGTACATTTTGATTATTTACGACATTACCTTGCGGAATATAATTTTGCATAAATACACACCTTTTTACTACCTTATACTTATAAAGTCTTTCGGGCGTGAAAAATTGCTATTTTGTTAAGTTTGTTAAGAAAATTTAAGCTCGTACAAAGTTAGAGATTGTTAAACATTACGCTGTAAAATTCCGTATTGATGTTGAGCTTTTGCCCTATGTCGATAAGCATTTTGGCAAACCGTTTTTCGCTTGCACGTTTGGATTTTTTGCAAACCTCGATAATTTCGCCTATCCTATGGTAAATCCTTGTGAAATAGGTATTTTGAGCTTCCGCTATGTCAATGTTCAGCCCCATTTTTTCTACACAATCAAAGATTTCCAAGATAAGCTCCGCCTGCTGAACTTCCATACTGTACGCAAGTTTTGAGATATTTTGCTCGATTTTTTTTGCAAAAATTCTGTTAGCCTGCTCTTTGTATAGCTTAATCCCGAGTTCGTTTGCCTCGGTGTTAATAGCCTCAACCGTTTTGACGACTTCGGGTTCCATAAACCCGTCCGCTTTTACGACAAGGTCGTTGAACTTTTTACCAAGTGCATATTTTGTTGCAATTTTGAACTCTTCGGGAATTTCAACCCCAAGTTTTCTCATCTGATAAATCGAACTTTTGCCCTGATTGTAGATGTCTTGATACATTTGGGAAAAATGTTCCATTTTTTCTTTCAAAAGCTGTTCTAAAATATGGCGTCTTTCTTCGATAAAGATGTCTTTTAGCGTAAAGTATTCTTTGCCGAAATGTTCATCCAACGCCCTTATTATTTCGGTAATCGACGCGTTTTCAAATATTTGTGAAAGTTCTTGCTTAAGCTGCGGATAATCTTCCGAATACTGTTTTATCGAGCAGTGGAAATCCCCGCCCGAATACTGAACGAGTGCGAACATATAGTCCGTTTTTTGCCTTGTAATATTTGACGTAAGGCTGATGTTGCCCGCAACAAACGTGGAGTTATCTTTCGTCGTTTTCATGTAATCTTTTTTGGTAATCGTGTAGCAATAAATATTTTCTTCGTCCTCAAAATCCTTGTAAAGAGAAGATATTGCCCATAATGACGCAATCTGTTTCAAAGAAACGATTGAAGGTTTTACAAACTTTTCAAAAATTTGCCGCCCGTTCCCGAACTCGGGGATATTACTCTTTGCTTCAGAAAGAATTTCCAAAAATCTTTCTTCAAAATTCTTGCCCGAAAACTTTCTTGCAAGCTGCATCGCACGTGCCGCATACTTCATAATCTGAACGGTTTCTATACCCGAAATTTCCGAGAAAAACCACCCGCAACTCGTGTACATAAGCATGGCTTGACGCTGAATTTCCAGTAACTCCATTGCACGAACTTTTTCTTCGTCCAAAAGCCCTTCTTTAAAATTTTCGTCCTGAAATTTGTTCAGCGTAATATCGCTTCTGTCAAGGATAACTTCAATATATCTGTTGCGAACTTCCCAAACATCATCGGCAAAATATTTTGCACCTTCGGTTTCAAATATTTCGACAAACTCGTCTCTCAGGTAGTCCAACGCCTCTCTGAGTGGCTTTCGCCACTTTTGGTTCCACCCCGGGTGACCGCCCGTTGAACATCCGCAATCCTCTTTCCAACGCCCGACCCCGTGGAAACAGCTCCACGATGACGACTGCTTAATATCCGCCTCCCAATTACTGCGGTATTTAGAGAGGTATTCGGCGTAATTGGTAATCTTAAACCCTTCTTCTTCGGCTTTAATTTTTACGACATAAGCAAGTGCCATGTCGCCAAACTTGGTGTGATGCCCGTAGCTTTCGCCGTCCGTTGCTATATTTATCAACTGCGGATAATCTCTCAAATCAGAAACGCCTTCTTTGAGCCGTTTTATAAACTTGTTTCCGTCTTTTAATAATTCGTCAAAAGCGACCGAGCGGGAAATCGCACCGTCATAGAAGAATAGATCAATAAATTTACCTTCGGCGGATTTTATGTAATATCTGTAAGAGCGAGCAGGATCGACGTTCCCCCAGCTCACGTCCTGCCAGTCTTTTGAGGTTTCTTCCTTAACCTTCAACGCTTGATAAGGGGAGAGGACGACAAACTTTATCCCGTTTTCTTCGCAAAGTCTCAGGGTATCGTCGTCAACGGCGGTTTCGGCAAGCCAAATACCTTCGGGCTTTCTTCCAAACCGATATTCAAAATCGCAAATCCCCCATTTAATCTGGGTTTCCTTGTCCTTTTCGTTTGCAAGCGGCATTATTATGTGGTTGTAAACCTGTGCCATGGCGTTTCCATGCCCGTTATGCTCGGCACGACTTTCTATGTCCGCCTTGATAATCCTTTCATAAGTGTGCGGTGCATGCTTATCCATCCACGACAAAAGTGTCGGTCCAAAGTTGAAACTCATATATTCATAGTTGTTTACGACATCCAAAATTCTGTTTCTGTTGTCAACAATTTTTGAGAAGGAATTTGGGTTGTAGCACTCCCTGTTAATCCTCTCGTTCCAGTCGTGAAACGGCAAGGCACTTTCTTGAAGCTCTATCGCCTCAAGCCACGGATTTTCCCTCGGCGGTTGATAAAAATGTCCGTGTATCGTTAAAAAAACATCCTTTTTCGCTTGTGTTTCTGCCATTTCCTAACTCCTCGAAAATAAATTGTATTTAAATTTCTATTTACTCTCTTTTGGTGCCGTTTTTAAAACCGTAAATTTTTCGGTATCCATCCACGCATCCCCGAGGGCCGACGAGAAAACCCGCCCGCAAACTTCGACTTCGTCGCCCGAATTTAGGTCAATATATTTTTCCGCAGTTTTTCTTTCGATAAATATTTTCAACTCCGAAAGCGGGATGTCATGGTCTTTGACATCTTCTCGCTGGATTAAGAACGAAATATATTTTTCGGAGCTTCTGAATGCGGGCTTGTAATCTAACCCTAACGTCGCAAACTTGTCAAACTTTGCCTTGAACTTTACGTTTTTGCCGACGTAAAACTTTGGCTGTGCAACGATTGCAAGCGGAGAAACCTGTATGTAGGTTTTTTGTACGTTAGCGGGAGCGGGGGATGTTGCAACCCCTGCTACACTGTTTATGCGTTTTATGACCGAAGTCGGGTCAAAATTTGCGTCTTGAGCCTGCGTACAGTTGTATATTCCAAGTGTTACCCCGAGTATTAACACCGATAAAGCAATTTTAAATCTGTTCATTGTAAACTAACCTCTTATGTCAACAATAACATTTTATCACAATAAATGTAATTTTGTAACTACCCGATTAAATGATTTTATTTTTTTGTGTTATGATTGAACTGTATTAGAAGACATGATTTAAGAATACAGAGGAAAAATATGAGCTTAACGGTATATTTAGGGATAGACGTAGGGTCGGTAACTACAAAAGTCGCACTTGTCGACGAAAACGGAAAGTACGTTGACAGTTACATGTTAAAAACCGCGGGCAAACCGGTTATTGCGGTTCAGGACGGTTTAAGAAAATTATACGAAAAAAAACTTACGGATTACGTTGTGGCAGGCGTCGGCACGACGGGCTCGGGGCGTAACCTTGCGGGTGCATTGGTCGGTGCGGACGTTGTCAAAAACGAGATTACGGCACATGCGGTTGCCGCAAGCACCTATGTTCCGGGGGTTCAGACAATTCTTGAAATCGGCGGGCAGGACAGTAAAATTATCATCCTCAGAGACGGTATCGTTACCGATTTTGCGATGAACACGGTTTGTGCGGCGGGAACGGGAAGTTTTCTCGATCATCAGGCACAAAGATTGAATGTTCCGATTGAGATTTTTGGGGAAACCGCACTCAAATCCACCAACCCTGCAAGAATTGCGGGACGTTGCGGAGTTTTTGCGGAAAGCGACTTAATCCACAAACAACAACTCGGATATCCTGTGGAAGATTTACTCTACGGCTTGTGTCAGGCACTTGTCAGGAACTATTTGAGCAACTTGGCACTGGGGAAAGAACTTTTGCCGACAATAACCTTCCAAGGCGGGGTTGCAACTAATACCGGCATGGTGAAAGCGTTTGAAGAGGCGTTGAATCAAAAAATTGTGGTTCCCGAAAACCACCAGACCATGGGAGCAATCGGGGCGGCACTTTTAGCTATGGAAAATCACCAGTACACCGAAGCCACGACCAAATTCAAGGGCTGGGAAGTCGGGAATATGCATTTCCACTCGGTTACATGTGATTGCAGTGGCTGCTCAAACAACTGCGAAGTCATCACCATCCTTGAAGGGGAGGAAGAAGTCCCTCATTACGACAACATCAAAGACATTAAAGGCAATATTATCGCACGTTGGGGCGGTACTTGCGGACGTTGGGACATTTCGTAGGGAAAATATTTCAGTAAAAATACTTTTACAAAACGGTGCGGTTGATAAGACCTCACCGTTTTTGCTTAGTCGTCCGTTAGCTTGAACCCTTCGGGCAATTTTTTGTTGACGGCTTCGATAAACTCCATAAAATCCATGCCAAGAGCATTGACAATTTTCCACAAAGTTGTAAGCCGGGGATCTCTCAAGCCTTTTTCGATACGTTCAAGTGAATTGCTCGGAAGATCGTACTCGTACGAGAGTAGCAAAATCCCTTTGTTTTTGGCTGCTCTGCGGGAATTTATCACCTCACCGACAGCCTTCAACAGAATTTCTTTTTTATGCCCTTGTTACACCTTTTCAACAACCTTGAGGACAAGTTTTTTAAACTTGTCTTTTGCCTTATCAGACGCCTCGATGACCTCGTCGTGGCTCAGTTTTTCCCCGCCCGTTTTGCTTGCGGAGTTTGTGATACAGCTTATGCCCAAAATCTTCATCCCGCAGTAATTCCCGACTATCGCCTCGGGGATGGTAGACATGCCGACCGCATCCGCTCCCATCAGCTTGTACATCCTAATCTCTGCAGGGGTTTCGTAGCTCGGACCCGAGTTTGCAAGATACACACCCTCTCTTAGCTCAATCCCGAGTTCTTTTGCACAGGTTCTTGCGGTATTTATAAGCTCATGCCTGTAAACTTCCGTCATGTCGGGAAACCGTGTTCCAAATTCCTCGTCGTTCTTGCCGACAAGCGGGTTTACACCCATATTGTTTATGTGATCCGTGATGAGCATTAAGTCGGCAGGCTTAAAGTCGGGGTTCACTCCGCCCGCTGCGTTCGTCAAAATAAGAGTGCTTACGCCAAGTTTTTTCATAACCTTTATCGGATAAGTTATCTCCTGCATTGAGTGTCCTTCATAAAAATGAACACGCCCCTGCATCATAACGACTCTTTTGCCGAAAATTTCCGCAAACACAAGCCGCCCCTTATGCCCCTTTATCGTTGAGGAAATAAAACCGTCAATATCACCGTAAGGAATTGCAATATCGCAGTATTCGTCCGCAAGCTCACCCAGCCCCGAGCCTAAAACTATCCCGATTTCGGGCTTGAAATCACCGATTTTTGACCTGATACACTTCAACGTTTTTTCCATAACACCCCTCAAATCAATTCACAAAAAAGCACAAGAACACTCCATCCTCGTGCTTTTTTCCGTAAAACCGTGCTTAACCGACCAATCTGTTGTCGTCAGCTTCCGAAGCCTTTACCATAATGGCATGCTCAACAGGGTTTTCTCTTGTGTAACCCGTTTCATAATTTTCTTCAAACACATAATCGTCATGTGCTTTTTTAGCTTGGGTTTCGTCAACCAGTTTCTTTGCCAATTCGGCGATTTCATACACCAACTGGTAGCGATTTTCCGTGTTCTCGTTTAATTCCCATGCTACCTTTATTATTTGTTCCATTGTATACCTCACAGTTTCATTAGTACCGGTTCTTTAACTATAATATAATATAAATAATTTAAAAAAAAAAAC
>CAMAML010000064.1 GCA_945836835.1 uncultured cyanobacterium
AAATCAATTTTTGAGAACGCAAAATTCTGTCTTAACAACGGAATAAAAATCGTCGTCGGAACGACGGGGCTAAAAGACGAAGAAATCAAGGTTTTGAAAAATCTTTCGGAAGAAAAAAATACGGGCTGTTTAATTGCCCCGAATTTTTCGACAGGAGCGGTTTTGATGATGATGTTTGCCCGTCAGGCGGCAAAATATTTTGAAAACGCCGAGATAATCGAATTTCACCACAACCAAAAGAAAGACGCACCGTCGGGAACGGCAATCAAGACGGCACAGCTTATGGCGGAAGAAAACCCGAATTTTGCAACGGGAAACTGCCCCGAAACCGAAACAATCGAGGGTTCAAGGGGCGGAACTTCTTACTCGAATATTCACGTTCATTCGGTCAGAATGCCGGGGTATATGGCATCTCAAGAGGTTCTGTTCGGAGCTATGGGACAAACTCTCACTATCCGCCACGACTCTACGGACAGAAAATGCTATATGCCGGGAGTTTTGCTTGCCGTAAAACACGTTGCCGAGCATAACGATTTTGTCTACGGGCTTGACAACATAATGTAATTTTACATCCCGCTATGTCTATGTTAAACTAAATTTTAGGAAGTTAAAAATAAAAAAGGATATTAATATGACTGAACAAAAACAAAACCATGAGCCAAATTCGGCAAAAGACCAAATTCGCCAGATACGTATCCAAAAGCTGGCTGACTTGGCAGATAAAGGAATAAACCCGTATCCGTACGAGTTTAAGAAAACTGCGGATGCTACAGAGCTTCAGGAAAAATACAAAGACCTTGAAGCGGGCGTTGAAACGGAAGATGTTTACTCCGTTGCAGGTCGTGTAATGGCTATCAGAAATACCGGCATGTTCATCGACTTATCGGATGCGTCGGGGAAAATTCAGATTTTCTCGCACAAAGAAAACCTTTCGGAAGACCAAATTAAAGTGCTTAAGCTCGTCGACATCGGCGATATAGTAGGGTTTACGGGAACAATCAGAAGAACTCCGAGAGGGGAACTTTCGATTAAGTCTACGGAATTGACGATTTTGTCAAAATCGCTCCTGCCTCTGCCCGAAAAATTTCACGGATTAACGGACGTCGAAACCCGTTACCGCCAAAGATACGTTGATATGATTGTCAACGAGGACGTGAGAAAAACATTCAGAACAAGAAGTTTAATCATCCAAAAAATCAGAGAATTTTTGACAAAAAGAGGGTTCTTGGAGGTTGAAACCCCGATGTTACATCCGCAGGCAGGCGGTGCAAACGCTCGTCCGTTCATCACTCACCACAACACGCTTGATATGGACATGTTCCTGAGAATTGCACCTGAACTTTACCTCAAAAGATTGATGGTCGGCGGAGTCAGCGAAAAGATTTTTGAGATTAACAGAAGTTTCAGAAACGAAGGTATCGACATTCGCCACAACCCTGAATTTACGATGATGGAGCTTTATCAGGCATACGTTGACTATAACGAGATGATGAAGTTGACCGAAGAACTCGTGTCAACCGTTGCTCAAGAAGTTTTGGGAACGATGAAAATCACCTACGGCGACCATGAAATCGACTTGACACCGCCTTGGGACAGAAAGACGATGATCGGTGCAATCAAAGAAAAAACGGGGATAGATTTTGCGGAATGCTACACGGTCGAAGATGCCAAAAACAAGGCAAAATCACTCGGAATTGACCCTGAAGATTGCGACAACTGGGGCAAGGTTATCGACCTAATCTTTGAAGAAAAGGTTGAGCCGGGGCTTATCCAACCTGTCCACATTATCGATTATCCTCGTGATATATCACCGCTGGCAAAAGTTCATAGGGATAACGACCGATTGACGGAAAGATTTGAAACCAGAGTAAACGGCTGGGAAATCGCAAACGCATTCTCCGAATTGACCGACCCGATTGACCAGAGAATGAGGTTTGAGGCTCAGGCGTTGGCAAAAGCCGGCGGAGACGAAGAGGCGATGGAAATCGACGAGGACTTTATCTGTGCACTTGAACACGGCATGCCTCCTGCGGGCGGTTTGGGTATCGGAATTGACAGAATTGTCATGTTGTTGACAAATTCGCCGTCAATCCGTGACGTAATCGCGTTTCCGACCCTCAAAAAACGTCAGTAGTTTTTGAGCTTGCGGGCTTATGAATTTTTAATACCAAACGGGGCGAAGTTTTAACTTCGCCCCGTTTGGTTTGTAATAGATAATATATTTCGCTTACGCTTGCTGAGGTGTTGTTGCGGGTTGCTCCGGAGTAATCGGGGTAACTTTGGCGTTAAGTTTTTTGAGTGAGTTTTGGAAATTCATTGTTGCGGTCACTTCGGGTAAATCCTTGCCGACTTGCGATTGGATGCGTTTTGCCCCAACGCTAAGAGTTCCGATAAAGCCGACTACACCGCCTGCAATACCCGCCAAAATTCCAAGAGGATACTTCCAGGCGGTTTTCACCTTTGCAAACATCAAAATAAGCGGAGTTAAGCCCGTGGCAAGAGACACACCAAAAGATGCCAGCATTAAATTTTTAGTCTTTTTCTCGTATTTTGCCGATTTTTCCGCCAACTTTGAGTCGTCTATATTATTTATTGCCGACTGAAAATTCTTATATGAATTTTCAAATTCAAAAGAATCTTTTGCATCAATATCTATCCTAAAACCTTCACCGTTACCGGCTTTTGCCTCATATATCTGACGGCCGTTTTGAGGTTCGCCAACCTTCTCCAAGTTTCCTAGAGTCATTTTAGGGACACTTCCGAGCGTATTTACAGACATAATACCACCTTCACATTTACTTCACACGTATAAATATCAAAACCGAACAAAACAAAAAATTGCCCTTTTTCGGGGTTTTGTAAAGTTTATTTAAGTGACAAAATCGCTTTTTCAATATTATCCGACTTGTAGATATAACTTCCCGCAACAAGCGAGTTTGCACCGTTACCCTTACAAATTTCGGCTGTTTCTTTGTTAATCCCGCCGTCAACCTGAATAATTATATCCTCGGATTTTTCTCTTATTTGGTTAATTTTTTCTGCACAATCAGCCATAAACATCTGACCGCCAAACCCCGGCTCAACCGTCATCACAAGCAACATATCAAGTTCCTCCAAAAACATGAAACACTTGTCGGCATGCGTTTTAGGCTTAATCGACATGCCTGCCTTCATCCCAAAAGATTTTATATACTTAATCAAATCCGAAATTTCATCTTCCTTAACCGCCTCATAATGAAACGTTAAAATGTCGGCTCCGGCATGTGCAAACGGTTCAACATATTTTCTCGGGTTTTCAATCATCAAATGGACGTCAAGCGGGATTTTGGCAACTTTTTTAACCGACGCAACAACGGGAACTCCTATCGTAATATTCGGGACAAAATGCCCGTCCATAACATCCACGTGCAACCAATCCGCACCCGAAACCTCGACCCTGTGTATATCCCTCTCAAGGTTTGCAAAATCCGCCGACAAAATAGACGGCGACACAATAATTTTACCCTTCATTTGCTATCGCTCCCAACTTTTTGCACGCCATATAAGCAGCGTGCTGTTCGGCATCTTTTTTTGACTTTCCCACGCCTTCTCCGACAAGCACGTTTTGGTAATAAACTTTCACCGAAAACGTTTTGTTATGATCGGCTCCAACCGCCCCGACATGCTCATATACAGGTGTTTCCTTGGTTTTGCCCTGTGTGTATTCCTGTAAAATAGCCTTTGCGTTAAACCGTTCAAAATTTTTGTCCACATCCTCGATATAATCTTCAAACCACGTTTTTAAAACGGGGTAAAGCTCTTCGAGTTTTTCGTCCAAATAATAAGCACCCAAAACCGCTTCAAACGCACACGCCGTAACAGACTCCAGCCTGTTTACGCCCTGTTTTTTTTCATGCACACTCGAAATTATCAAATTATTCAGCCCGATTTTTATCGCAATCTTAGATAAAGTATTGTCGGACACAACAATAGAGCGAATTTTCGACAACTGCCCCTCCGCATAATCGGGATACTTGTCAAATAAAATCTTTGAAACAGTAAGTTTCAAGACCGCATCACCCAAATACTCCAACCGTTCGTAACACTCTTCATAAGGTAAACCTTTTTCCTTGGTGCAGGAAGTATGCGTCAACGCCCTCCTAAAATTAAGCTCGTTTTCAGCCTTAATCCCAAAGATTTTTTCAACTTTTTCAGCCACACACATCAAAACAAACCTCTAAAAAAATGTACAAAATCATTCAACAAGTCATTGTGGAAAATGAAATAGTAGGAAAAATAGTACATCACGGGAATTGTGAATATAAAACTGTCGGTTCTGTCCAAGAAACCGCCATGCCCCGGAAGAGAATGTCCCGAATCCTTAACCCCTGCATCCCGCTTGATTAACGACTCCGACAAGTCTCCAATTTGTGCAAATATCGTACACAAAAATCCTGCCAACGCCGCTAAATACCACTCCAACCCGAAACATGCCCCGACGATTACCGCCCCGATTACCCCGAAGAACATGCCACCGATTGAGCCTTCAACCGTTTTATTCGGGCTTATGACAGGTGCAAGTTTATGTTTTCCAAGTTTATTTCCTACGTAATAGCACCCCGTATCAGTCATTAAGATTGCCGTAAACATTAACACGACAAACCCCAACCCGTCCGCAAATCTCTCACAGCAGAGGTTTCTCAAGAAAATCAAATGCAAAGGACACCACCCGCAATAAACAATTCCCAAAAGGGTCGTTGCAACATTTGCGATATAAGGTTGACGCCCGCAAAAAAGCACCCACATAAATGAGGCTATTGCACAGAAGGTAAGCAAAAGAGCGACCAGGTCAAAACGCTGAACGTAAGCTATCCACCCGAGCAAAAATTCCGCCAAAATCATAACCTTTATGCTCGGATAAAAACCTTTATGCTCAAGAATTTTAACGTACTCCTTCGTTGCAATGACAATGATTGTCAAAAGCATTGCAAGAATTGCAAATCCGCCGTACATAATACAAAGCATTACAATCGTTCCGAGGATAAACCCCGTCAACATTCTTGTCGCATTTTTGTTAAGCAGTCCGCTCTTTTGTTCTTCTTCCGCCATTATACAGTCATAACCTCTTTTTCTTTTTCGGCAACCAAACTATCGATAATCCCCGTAAACTTGTCGGTCTGTTTTTGGATTTTATCTTGAGTGTCCTTTACCAAATCTTCGGGAAGTTTCTCTTCTTTTTCGATTTTCTTCAAATCGTCCGTCATATCGCGTCTGACGTTACGAATTGCGACCTTAGAGTCCTCTCCGATACGTTTAACGTCTTTGGAAATTTCACGACGTCTTTCTTCGGTCAAAGGCGGGAACGCCAATCTTATACAAATGCCGTCACTGTTTGGAGTAATTCCGATTTCCGCTTTAATTATGGCTTTTTCGATTTCTTTCATAATCGACTTGTCGTAAGGGGTAATAACCAAAGTCGTACCTTCCTGTACGCTGACTTGAGCCATCTGTCTTAACGGCGTCGGAGCTCCGTAGTATTCCACGATAACCTTGTCCAAAATCATAGGATTAGCTCTGCCCGAACGGATTGAGCCAAACTCTCTTTTTAACTGGGCGATAGCTTTTTCCATTTTTTCTTCGCCGAACAGAAATAATTCTTCCAATTTTTCGTCTGCTAATTCTGACATTTGAGTCCCTTTCTATATAATTAACTGATGTAAGTACCTATTTCCTTGTGGTTAAGAATATCCGAAATCCCGTTTTCGGCATCGAAATCGAACACAACTATCGGCACGTTGTTCTGTTTACACAATGCACATGCCGAAGTATCCATAACCTTCAAATTGTTTCTTATAATATCGTCATAATAAATTTTGTCAAGTTTTTTTGCGTTAGGGTTTGTCTTAGGATCATCCGTATAAACCCCGTCAACACCGTTTTTTGCCATAAGCATGGCTTCGGCGTTAATCTCGCTTGCCCTCAAAGCAGCCGCCGTATCAGTCGTAAAGAACGGGTTACCCGTTCCCGCCGCAAAAATAACAACACGCCCTTTTTCAAGATGTCTTATCGCCCTAAACCTTATGTAAGGTTCCGCAACCTGATTTATCGCTAAAGCACTCTGAACTCTGCACGAAACACCGAGTTGATTAAACGCACTCTGCAAAGCAATAGCGTTCATAACGGTTGCAAGCATTCCGACATAATCGCCGCTTGCCTGATCCATGCCGAGTTTTGCACTGTTCTTCATCCCTCTGAAAATATTACCGCCGCCAACAACAACCGCAATTTCCGCACCTAAATCCTTTGCCTTCTTAATTTCCATGGCAATCTTCTGCACGGGCTTCTGGTCAATCCCGAACTGCTGATCGCCCAACAACGCCTCTCCGCTGATTTTTATAAGAACTCTTTTGTATTTCAATTTATTTTCCATTGTTATACCCCTCTTTTCCTAATTCTACACAAAATAAAACGGATTGTAAAGTAAATTGAGATGCATTTTGAGAAAAAGTATCAGATGAAATAATAAATATAATTGTTGGGGTTTGAAACCCAAACCCACTTGCTTGCGAAGTTTTTTTAGGATGAAAATTAACCGCCAAACAAGGCTTTTGCGATAACTTTTCTGTACAACTCCGGATCTCTTGGTAAGTCATAAGGGATTATGCCCCTTGCGTGCCCGGGTAGTTGAGATAGTATATTCATACACTCCAAATCATCAGTTGCCTTTTTAACGAGGTCTTTCAGTTTTGCAGTGAGATTTTCTACATTTTCTTCGTTTAATTGAGCAATAGGAAATTCCTCTTTACTGAATCTGTTAAGATTCCCATATTCCTTATGAACAAATTTTATTTTGTCCATATTTAAATCTAAATGTAAATCTACATTGTATTGTTTTTCAAATTTATCAACAATAGGCTCGCATCTTTCAACAATATCAGAAAAGGAATCCTGTCTGACATTCCTTGTGTTGGCTAT
>CAMAML010000065.1 GCA_945836835.1 uncultured cyanobacterium
ACGGTGTGGAAGTCGATTTGATGACGGATATGGACGATTTGAGAAAGTCTGCTCCTAAGAGAACTCTCTCCGACGTCGATTCAGAGTTGTTGAACATCAACTTCTTCGAAACACCTACAACTTTCGGTGATATTTAACGGATTAAATCCTTCCCCCTTTTTACGGGGAAGGAAAAATCCCGTAATTATATAACTTTAAAATAAAAGGAGATATAGAATTGTCTACAAGTATTGATTATTTTGACTATATACGGATAAGTATAGCGTCACCGGAGAGGATTATGAAGTGGTCCCATGGTGAAGTTACAAAACCGGAAACAATCAACTACCGTACATTGAAACCTGAACGTGACGGTTTGTTCTGTGAAAGAATTTTCGGACCTTCAAAGGACTGGGAATGCTATTGCGGTAAGTACAAACGAGTTCGCCACAAGGGTATTATCTGCGAACGTTGCGGGGTTGAAGTTACGGATTCAAAGGTTAGAAGACAGAGAATGGGACATATCAAATTGGCGTCCCCCGTCTCTCACATCTGGTTCTTGAAAGGTATCCCTTCATACTTAGGTTTGTTGCTGGATATGACCTTGAAAGATTTGGAACAGGTTATTTACTTCAACAACTATGTTGTAATTAACCCGGGAGAGAGCGAATTCAAGAAACTTCAGCTTCTGACCGAAGAAGAATACGAAGATTATATGGCGGAACACGAAGATTCCGAACTGAAAGTCGGTATCGGAGCGGAAGCCATCAAAGAATTGCTTGGCGAACTGGACATCAAGCAAATGGCGGAAGAAATGAGAGAAGAATTGAACGGAAACGTTACATCCGTCCAAAGAAAGAGCAAATTAATCAAGAGATTAAGATTGCTTGACTCTTTGATTTCTTCGGAAACAGAACCTACTTGGATGATTATGGACGTGTTGCCTGTCACCCCGCCTGACTTGAGACCTATGGTACAGTTGGACGGCGGACGTTTTGCGACATCCGACTTGAACGACTTGTACAGACGTGTTATCAACAGAAACAACCGTTTGCAAAGATTGTTGGAAATGGGCGCGCCGGAAATCATCGTAAGAAACGAAAAACGTATGTTACAAGAGGCGGTTGACGCTTTGATAGACAACGGTAGACGCGGAAGAACGGTTGTCGGACCTAACAACAGAGCTTTGAAATCCTTGTCTAACATTATCGAAGGTAAGCAAGGTCGTTTCAGACAGAACCTGTTGGGTAAACGTGTTGACTACTCGGGACGTTCCGTAATCGTAGTCGGTCCGCAGTTGAGCTTAAACCAATGCGGTTTGCCGAAGGAAATGGCTATCGAATTGTTCAAGCCGTTCGTTGTAAATAAGTTGATAGAAAGAGGGCATGTTCAAAACATTAAGTCGGCTAAGAAGAAGATTGAACGCTCGGAAGCAATAGTTTGGGATATTCTTGAAGAGGTAATCGACGGACACCCTGTATTGCTGAACAGAGCTCCGACCCTTCACAGATTGGGTATTCAAGCGTTTGAACCTAAACTTGTTGAAGGTCGTGCAATTCAACTTCACCCGTTGGTATGTACCGCATTCAACGCGGACTTCGACGGTGACCAAATGGCTGTTCACGTCCCGCTTTCAATAGAGGCTCAAACCGAAGCAAGAATGTTGATGTTGGCAACGAACAACATACTCGCACCTGCGACGGGTAAACCTATTATTACACCTTCACAGGATATGGTCTTGGGTATGTACTACCTGACTATCATCAAGAACCCTGAAATGCCTGTCAAAGGTTATTTCTACAACTTCCAGGATGCGATTTCCGCTCTTGAAGTAGGTGTAATCGAGCTTCACGACAAGATTGTCGTAAGGGACGAAAAGGGCAACAGAATTGAAACTACCGTCGGAAGAATTATCTTCAACGAAACGGTAAGAAAAGCTATCGCTCTTTAATGAATGATACTCAAAAATAAGTAAATTAATAAAATTGAGGAAATAATATAATGGAAACAACTTATACTAATTCAAAGAAGACACTGGACTTCATCAACAAACAGATGGATAAGAAGGCCCTGAACCAATTTTTATCTCAAATGTATTTGGAGTTCGGCGGTGCAACAACTGCGGAATTGGCGAATAGCTTGAAGAATTTGGGCTATAAGTATGCTACAAAGTCGGGTACGACAATTTCAATCGCAGACTTGCAGGTTCCTGCCGTGAAGAAAGAACTTCTTCAAGAGGCGGAAAAGGAAATCGACAAATCAACGACCAGATACCTGAAAGGTGAAATTACGGAAGTTGAAAGATATACAAAGGTTATCGACACTTGGTCGGAAACAACGGCGAAATTAACCTCGAGCGTTGTTGACAACTTTGACAGATTGAACCCGGTATATATGATGGCGTTCTCGGGAGCAAGAGGTAACTTGTCCCAAGTATCGCAATTAGTCGGTATGCGTGGTTTGATGGCTGACGCACAAGGTCAAATCATCGACTTGCCGATTAAGGCGAACTTTAAAGAAGGCTTATCCGTTACCGAATACATTATTTCATCTTACGGTGCAAGAAAAGGGCTTGTAGACACGGCGTTGAAGACCGCTGACTCGGGTTACCTGACAAGACGATTGGTTGACGTTGCACAAGACGTTATCGTCAGAGCCGACGACTGCCACACGACAAAATCAATTAACATGAAGCCTATTTGTGACGGTGATACCGTTATCGTTCCGTTGATTGACAGACTTTTGGGCAGAACTATTGCCCAGGACATTGTCGACGAGGACGGAAACGTGCTTGTCGCAAACGGCACCACGATGGACAGAAAAGACATCAGAAAGATTTCCAAGTTAAACTTGACCGAATTGAAAGTTCGTTCGGGCTTGACTTGCGGATTGGAATACGGGATTTGCCAAAAGTGTTACGGTTGGGCGATGACGACCCAAAAACTCGTTGACATCGGCGAGGCAATCGGTATTATCGCCGCTCAGTCAATCGGTGAACCGGGAACACAGTTGACAATGAGAACCTTCCACACCGGCGGTGTATTCAAGGGTTCGGGTGCAATGAAAACCGTTGAATCCGCTATTGCGGGTGAAGTCGTTTCAAACGTAAAAACAAGAGAATTGAGAACCCGTCACGGTGATATTGTTAAGGTGTCGAACTACGAAACCGATATTGAGGTTAAAGGCGAAAAGAAAACCGAAAAATACCACATTCCTGCAGGGTCAAACATTTTCTTCACAAACGGAATGAAGGTTGAGAAAGGTTTCAAACTCGCAACTTACGAACCCGTATCACAAGGTGACGGTTCCCGTTTGACCGAAAAAGCAACAAAAGATATTACGACCGACTTGTCGGGTGAAGTGTTGTTTGAAGATTTCGTTGCCGACGAAAAGAAAGACAGACAAGGCAACATCTCAAGAACAACGAACAAACAAGGTGTTATTTGGGTTCTCGGCGGAGACGTTTACAACCTTCCAAGCGGTTCAAAGGTGCTTGTAGAGGACGGGCAAAAAGTTTCTGCCGGCGAAAAACTGGCTGAAACTTTGACGATTTCCGAACACGGCGGGGAAGTCAGATTTGGCGAAGAGCTTGTCGTTGAGGAAGTTCAGTTTGAAGACAAAAATATCAAGAAGATTGTACAAGGTAAAGAAATTACAATCGTTATTGCGTCTTTGACCCCTGAGAATGCAACGTTTGAACAAACCAAGAAGGAACAACTTTGGACGGTAAATTCAACGGGCGAAAAATACATTGTAAAAGCTCCGGTTGATACCCCGGTTGAAAATGGTATGATTATCGCCGAATTGATTGACGACGAATGCACTGTTTCTTCTTCGGGTGAAATCAGATACGTTGACGTTGAAGTTGACGAAAACCAAATCATCACCAAACCGGGTGCGGTTGTGTTCATTCCTGAAGAAATTCACCAAATTTCAAAGGACAGCTCTTTGAAGATGGTTGAAAACGGAACGTTGGTCACGGCGGGTACCGAAGTCGTAAAAGATGTTTACTGCCACATTGACGGTATCGTTGAGTTTAAGGAATACAACGACATAATCCACGAAATCACGATTAGACCGGGTGAAATTCACCAGTTGCCAAACGTCGGCGCTTTGAAGGTTGATGAAGGCGAGGTTGTTAAGGCGGGTACCGAAATCGCTGACGGTATCAAGGCTAAAGAAACTTCAATCATCACCATAATGGATTCCTCAATGGATGATTTGGCTATTGATGATTTGGACGAAGAACTTGATACCTCGTTGTCGCTTGACGAGGACAGCATTTCCAACCAGCCTATCCAAATTTTGGTAAGACCTGTTCAAGTATTGGATGTTGATCAGAAAGATGTTTCAATCAAATTCAACACAACGGATGAATTGATTGACATCGTTCCGGTTACCCAATTACAGTACAAGGACGGGGCAAGAGTAAGAAACCTCGACGGTTCTACGATTACCAGAACGAGTTTAGTTCTCCAAATGCAGGGTTACCTCTCTCACTTGAAGGGTATGGTGGAACTCGACAGCGAAAACAACTTGAGAATAGTCGTTCTTGAAAACTTGATTGTTCGTCGTGAAATGGAAGGCTCTTCAAAATTGGGTTCTTCTTTGCAAACCGAACTTTTGGTGCAAGACGGCGAGACTATCGAACCTAAGACTTCCGTTGCAAAGACGCAGGTTTTGGCATTGAACGACGGCGTTGCCTCGATTAACGCAAATATGGAAGAGGACTCAAGAAGATTGTTGTTAACGAGTGAACTCTATGAAACAACCGTAAGTATTTCCAAAAAAGCGGTTGTTAAGAAGGGTGATTTCGTAAAAATGGATCAGGTGCTGTCCGAAGCGTCCGACAGAAGCCCTGTTTCGGGTAGAGTAATCGCCGTAAACAAGGGTGAAGTTACCATCAGAAAGGGACGTCCGTATTTGGTAAGTCCGGGTACAATGTTAATCGTCGACTCGGGAGCATTGGTACTCCGCGGTGATATGATTGCGACATTGGTATTTGAAAGACAAAAGACCGGTGACATCGTACAAGGTTTGCCAAGAGTCGAAGAACTTCTTGAAGGAAGAAAACCTAAAGATTGTGCAATTCTTGCGGAAGAGGACGGCGTTGCCGAAATCGAAATCGACGAAGATTTGCCGAGATTGTACCTCGTAACCGAAAACGGCAGGGTTGAAATCAAGTATGCGATTGACTCGAACATCGTTGTTCACGACAAGCAGAAAATCAAAAAAGGTCAACCTTTGACGTCAGGTCCTTTGAACCCGCATGACGTAATCAGATTGTGCGGACCTGAGGCGGCTCAACAATACTTGGTAGACGAAGTTCAACGTGTATACCGTTCGCAAGGCGTAGAAATTGCCGACAAGCACGTCGAGATTATCGTTCGTCAGATGACTAAGAAAGTTAAGGTCATTGATGCGGGCGATACGAAACTTCTTCCGGGTGAGTTGGTCGAAGTTCAAGTATTCGAGAAAGAGAACGAAGAAGTCGAAAAGAACGGCGGAGTACCTGCAACTTGCGAATACATGTTGTTGGGTATAACAAAGGCATCTTTGAACACCGAAAGTTTCATTTCGGCGGCGTCTTTCCAAGAAACGACAAGAATTTTGACCGAGGCTGCTGTTGACGGTAAGAAAGACTTGTTGAGAGGTTTGAAAGAAAACGTTATTATCGGACGTTTGATACCGGCAGGAACGGGCTTCCACCACTTGTCGAACGCAAACGAAGAAAAAGAACGTGAAGCAAGAAAACGTGCCGTTGCACAACGCAATCAGGCAAGAAAACCTTCCGCAATCTTGGAAGAAATCGAAGGAATGTTCGGTTCTCCGGATTTGACACTTGATGACGAGATAATCCAATAGTTGTCAGACCTTTGAGAGGAATAAACTAATAAAAGGATGCCCAAAACGGGCATCCTTTTTTAATAATCGCAATACAGATAGTTTTGTGAGCTTGCTCTTTCGCATATTATTTCTGTAACATTTTTGTAACATATATTTTTCAACAGTCAATTCTATTTAGTCGTTTTTGTTTATATAAGTGTACGGGGAATAAAAGTAACGTATATCGCTTACTTTTGAAAGGAGAAAATATGTCAGGGGCACAATTAGCTGTAAAAAAAATCTATGGAAATCCGGCACTTGCAAAGGAATTGGGTGAGGTTATTTCATCATTTGTAAAAGGCGCACCAAGGGGTGCAAAAAAAGAGTTTTATTCTGCGTTGCAGGCTTACGCAAAATCACCGACTCGTGCCGGATATAATAGGATAAATTCAGTATTACGAAATAACAGATTACGGGAAATTCCTGAAGAACACCTAATATCCCAATGGGGGCAAGGTCAAGGAAGTTGTTTGATTGGAATGGCAAGGAGTACAGCATCCATTGATACGTTGCATGATATGGTAAAAATTTCGGAATTAATGATGCCTGTCAGAGTTCGCAGTACGGTTGCAAAAGAAATGCCAAAATTAAGACAAACACTTGCAGCAGAGTTGGATAAGATCGCTGTCCCCCGAATTGATACCGAGAAAATTGTGCAAGAAACAATGAAAGACCTCCAAACTGAATATACAACCATTGGAAAAAGATTTTTGGCATATCCTTTTACAAAAGCAGTTTCGTTTTTTGTTCCAAAGTCGAGAAAAGCATTATGTAAGGGGCTGATGACAGAACCGAGGACTACTTTTGCAGAAAAGTATTATCAAAGATTGTCCGGCGAATTTGATGGTCGTGCTCCAAAAGAAATTACCATAACAAATAAGTCTGCAGGTCTTAATTTGAATACGTTGTTATCGGGATCTAAGAGTTGTGAGGGTGGATTTAACCCGTTTCATAATACAATAGAGTTTACAAAAGAAATGAGATC
>CAMAML010000066.1 GCA_945836835.1 uncultured cyanobacterium
TGCACCACCAAAAACACATGTAATTAATAAATAAAAAATCATATAATATTTGCGTATATTTATTAATTATATATAAACAAATAATTTGAGTGATTAGTCATCTTTAAAAAGTGGGGGAGTTGCTTGCCACCGATAGGCTTTCCAAGTCTTAACCGTTTATTTTCTTTTGTTTGGTATTATGATTTTCGGAGGTTACAATTTTCTTCCCGCTTTTAATTTCAATCTGCCGTCTTGCGTCTCCTGCAATAGAACCACCCTCTTTTGCAATTTTCTTGTTTTCTTCTAAAGTTTTCGGATCCTTTTGCTTGGAAATTTCGGTTGTTGAAGCTTCTGCGAGCATGTTTAAAACAAGCTCCATGTTTGACATATTATCTCTCAAACTTTCTTTTTTTAAACCCTTAAATTTCTTGTATTCTTTGGTGTTCATCCCCGACCAAGCCTTGGTCAAAATATCCGTTAATACTCCGTATTCCGATCCCTTAACGCCGACTCGATTCCATTCGTCGGTTAATTCTTTTCTAATTTCTATCGATTTCAATCTTTGGTTAATCCAAGCCGGCGAATAACCTTTGTTTAGATAATATTGCATTGCACGATTAATTGCTTTTTCGGGATCTTGAATTTCTTCAATCCTTTCATTTCCGACCTTTGCGAGCCAGAGCTTGAACGGCTCCGCTTTCGGGCTTGGAATGGACTGAACGAGACGAAGAACACCCTCTGTGTTGAGGACGTCGGTCACACGCATTTTCCCGTCCGGGGCAAGCATTTTCAAACCGCTACAATTTGTAACGGTTTCATTTCCTTCTTTTTTAAGTCGGGTTTTTAACACTCTCCAGTATGTGGTAGGGTTGACACTTTCGGTTAATACCGCAACGATATCTACTACCGAAAAATACCAATCTTCTTCATCTTCGTTCCATAATGTTCTGACTTTGTAATTTTCAAATAATTTTATCCTGTGTTGCGGTTGGTTTGGCATAGCTGTTTCTCCGTTTATTTATTAATTTTATATATTAAATATACCATGTAGTTTTTAATTTGTCAAGTGTTTTGTCGTGGTAAAATTAATAAAATGAAAAACAACCCCTAAAGAGGTCTTGTTAAAATTCAAAACGTAAAACAAACTGTTACTTAATTTTTTCGATCTTTATTTCATAGCCGAGCAATTCGGCGATTGTTTCGACTTCGTCAAAATTCAGCGAGCTTAGTGAGATTTTGTTCTGCAAACTTCGTTGGGTATAGTGCTTCCCCGTTTTCTCTTCAAGCATAGCCGCAAGTTTTTGCACGGTCAAGCCCTCTCTCATTATCAAAATTTTTACTTCTTCTTTTGACGGCATGTTTACCTCTTATTTGTAATAATTATACGTTTATTGTGATAATGTTGACAAATATAAGATACTATGTTATAATTTAATAGAAATATGAGATAATAAAACTATATTTAAGATAATATATTAAGCGGAGGTATTTGATATGGAAGTCAGAATTAAAGATGACAAGATTTTAAAGCAGTGGGGATACGCAAGGAAATCGGCTTTTACATTAGCCGAAGTGCTGATAACCATTGGTGTTATCGGCATTGTGGCAGCCATGACGTTACCGACGCTTATTCAGAACTACAAAAAACATGTTGTAGAAACAAAGCTCGCTAAATTTTATACCACAATCAATCAGGCGGTTGCCATGTCAAACGCCCACAACGGCGATCCTGCCGATTGGGTCAAAGATTGCGGGCTCTCATCTGCACCTACTTGTACCACTGATGAAGCCATAGAGTGGTTCAAAACATATATAGGTAAATATATGAGCGTTTCTAAAATTGTGTCTGCCGAGGATGACACCGGTTTTTATGTTTACTTTAATGACGGTAGTATTATGTTTATGCAAAAATTCATATATGATATTGCATTTTATATTTCAGAAAAAGCAGTAACAAATCCTATTGCCGGTATTAATATTTTTTATTTCAGATTTATGCCCAAAATATCGTCTTGGGCTACTGAAGCTTTTTTACAAGCCAATATGTACACGATAAAAAACACGATAGAACCATACATGACGGATTGGGACGGAACTATAGATAAGTTATATTCAGGTCATTCCGTTTACAGCTGTGCTGAAACATCGACATATCGTACGTATTGTACCAAAATCATCCAACTCAACGGCTGGAAGATCCCGAAGGATTATCCGCTGAAATTTTAAGGGGTATCGAGAAAATCATCAATTTAAAAGCCGTGGCGGGCGATTTTTTCCCGCCACGGCTTTTATAATCTATTTCACAATATACTTGACATAATTAGAAAAATAGTTTACTATTTGAGTGTAGAATTCTACTATTTAAATTTTTGTAAGCGGGGAGAAATATGAAGCTGAGAGTGACTAGAAAAAAATGGGCAGTAATTATATTGCTGGTTATTATAATACCGATATTTTATAATAAGGTTTCGACTTTTGTGGCGGGGACTGTGCAAAAGAAGATGATGAGTATGCCAAAAGAGGTCGTGGTCGACCATCCGGGGGAAAAGGAAGTTTATATCTCCGCCGACGCCACGGGAAGGGTTGAGGCAAAGTATTCCGTTGACGTTATTGCACGTGTGCCGGGGTTCTTGTTTAAAAAATACTTCAAGGAAGGCGATTTTGTCAAAAAAGGGCAAACAATTTTCCAAATTGACCCGAGGGAATACCAAATCGAGGTCAACAACGCCGCAGCGACCGTCAACCAGTACAGTGCCTTACTCAAAAACTCTCAACAGGAATTAAACAGGGCAAATGCACTTATAAAAGAAGATTTAATCAGCCGTTCGGATGTGGACTCGAGCCTTGCACTCAGAAATCAGAACAAGGCTTTGTATGACGCCGCAAGGCAAAAATTGGAGCTTGCGAAGGTTAATTTGAGCTATACAAACATTAAATCCCCTATCGACGGACGTATCGGGAAGGTTAACATTACGGAAGGCAACTACGTGACGGCAACGTCAGGGGCTTTGGTAAACATTTCCAGCACAAACCCCGTCTACGTCGCATTCAGCCTAAAGAGTGCAGATTTTATAAAGATTTTGAGAGCAAGTAAACACGAACTCAAAGACGTGCAAGTTAAAATCAGGTTTGAGGGCGGGAAGCAGTATGACAAAACCGGGACGATTGATTTTGTGGACAATCAGATTGACAAAAACTCCGGCTCGATTGCTCTTAGGGGACTGTTTGAGAACCCTAAAGGCTGGCTTGTTCCGGGGGATTATCTGAAAGTTGAGCTGGTTGCACCCGAAAAAGTTACTTATATGACAGTTCCGCAGGCTTGCACGAAGGGAGACGCCATGAGCGGGTACTATGTTTGGACAGTCAAAAACGACAAAGCGGTCAGAAAAGATATTAAAGTTTCCGACAGCATAGACAACAACTGGGTTGTCGAAAGCGGACTGGACAAAGACGATGTCGTCGTGATTGCGGGGGTACAAAATATCTCGGCTGACGGGCAAAAGTTAAAGATTATTGATAACGAAGAATATATTAAAAAGTTAAATGCGGGTAAATAATGAATAAAATTTTTGATAAAGACAAGTTGTACTTTTTTATAAGAAAACCGAGGTTTGCGCTTGTAATTTCGGTGTGTATCGTTATTTTGGGGGTTATTTCCCTTCTCAATTTGAAGCAGGAAAACTACCCCGACGTAACCCCGCCTCAAATAAGGGTTTCGGCATCATATACGGGTGCAAACGCCGAGGTTATCGAGTCCTCTATTGCGACGGTTTTGGAAAACAAGCTGAACGGGGTCGAGAACCTTTCTTATATGACGTCGACTTCATACGACGGCACGTACACGCTTAATATGTACTTCAAAGTCGGGTCTGACAAGAACGTAAACCTTATGAACGTTCAAAACAGAATACAGCAGGTGCAGTCGCAACTGCCTGAAGATGTACAAAGAACGGGTGTTACGGCTATCAGCAGGACGTCAGGCTCCGGGGCGTTGATTTTGAATATGTTCCCGAAATCGGGCGACTGGTCGCAGTTGGATTTGACAAACTACGGTTCAATTTACGTAAAAGACGAACTCAAGCGTGTTGAAGGGGTTGCGGATATTGACATTCACGGGTCGGGCGATTATTCCATGAGAATTTGGCTTGATCCCGAGAAAATGGCGGGACTTAACATTTCCACAAGTGAGGTCAAAAATGCGATAACAAGCCAAAATACGCAGGTTACGGCAGGTTCTTTGGGGGCGTTGCCGACTGACAACAAGCAGGCTTTGCAAATGACTTTAAAGACCGAGGGCAGATTGTCCGACATAAAAGAGTTTGAAAATATTATAGTTCGCTCGAATATGGACGGAAGCAAAGTTAGGATTAAAGATATTGCAAGGGTTGAACTGGGTGCGGACTCTTACTCCCATTTGGGTAAGATTAACGGAAAGCCTGCCGCAATGATTATGGTATCTCAACTTTCGGACGCCAATATTCTTAACCTTTCAAAAGCTATCAGGGCAAAGATTGCCGACTTGAACTCGAAACTTAACAACGGGTTGGAAATTCGTGTTGTAAAAGACGACTCGGAATACATCAGCGAGTCGATGAAAGAGGTTGAGTTTACTATACTTTTGACGGGGTTAATCGTTGTTATAATTATTTTTCTGTTCCTCGGGGATACAATGGCAACCCTTGTTCCGTGTGTCACAATTCCGGTTTCCTTAATCGGCACGTTTATTGCCTTAGAAGCGTTAGGGATGAGTATAAATTTGCTTTCCCTGTTTGCATTGGTACTTGCGGTCGGGGTTGTTGTTGACGACGCTATTGTCGTTATCGAAAACGTTAAACGACACCTTGAGGAGGGCAAGTCCGCCATAATTGCAACCCAATTAACCATGGAAGAAGTCGGTTCTTCACTCGTTGCTATGGCAATGGTTTTGATGGCGGTGTTTGTGCCGATTATATTTATGGGCGGAATGACGGGGGTTATGTATAAGCAGTTTGCGGTATGTATTGCGGTTTCGATTGCGATTTCGGCGGTGTGTGCTTTGACGCTTTCGCCTGCTATGTGTTCGCATTTCTTGGGGCAAGAGCCAAAACCCGAAAAACCTTCAAAATCCGCTCTGTTAACCCATATTAAACATGTTATAAAACGTATCGGCAAACGGACCTCAAGAGTGGTCGAAAAATTCAACGAATTTTTTGTAAAAGTTGAAGATTTCTATATGGAATTTGTCCAAAAATTCGTCTATGACAAAAAACTTACGATAGCTTTATATGTCGGGCTTGTAGCGTTAACCTTGTTTTCGTTCAGAATAATTTCGACGGGGTTCATCCCCGACGAGGATCAGGGCGTCTTGCTTGCAAGCATAACCCTGCCTGACGGTGCGTCGTTGTCAAGGACGGATGAGGTGGGTTCAAGATTTATTGAACAAATAAAAAATATCGAAGGGGTTGACGAAGAAAAAACGCTTATATTTGGCGGAAACGGTGCAACAAACACCGCAACGGGTATCATTATGCTTGACGATTACGCCAAAAGAAAAGTTAACCCGATTGGTTGGGTAAAACGCAAGATAAAAGGGCGTCCGACCGATCTTTCGCACTCCGCGATTTTGAAGAAAATACGCCCGATTGCCTCGGCGACAAAAGAGGCGTCAATCGTTGTATTTTCACCGCCTGCGATACAGGGTATGAGTATGATGGGCGGTTTCGAGTTCCAAATGCTTGCAAAAGGGGAATACACTCCGCAAGAAATGGAAAAATGGGCAAACACACTTGTGGAAGCGGCAAACCAAGACCCGTCCCTATCAAGCGTTTATACGACTTTTCAGGCAAACGTTCCACAGTACACCCTCGTGATAGACTACGAGAAAGCTCTTGCACAAAGCGTTGACTTGAATGAGCTGTATTCGACTTTATCCTCAATGCTCGGTACGTATTACGTGAACGACTTCAACAAATACGACAGAGTTTTCAAGGTCGAAATTCAGGCGGAAAGCGATTTTAGAAACACCGCAGGGGATTTGTCGAGAATTTACGTAAAAAATACGAATGGGGTAATGGTTCCGATACTTTCAATCGTAAGGTTGGAGCAAACAATCGGAACGGCGTCCATTTCAAGGTACAACCTTTATAAATCGGTTCAAATCCAAGGTCAGCAAGCGACCGGCAAAAGCTCGGGAGATGCGATGACTGCTATGGAAAACGTTGCAAAACGGGTTCTGCCGTCGGATATGACCTTTGACTGGTCGGGGACCTCCGCACAAGAACGTGAGGCGTCGGGACAAACCGCCTTAATCGTGGCACTTGCACTGATTTTTGTGTACCTGTTCCTCGTTGCCCTGTACGAAAGTTATACAATCCCCGTTGCGGTACTCTTAATTTCTCCGATTGCGGCATTGGGGGCGTTGATTTTCCAAATGATGATTAACCAATCATTTGATATATACTCTCAAGTCGGTATGATTACGTTAATCGGGCTTGCGGCAAAACAGTCCATTTTGATTGTCGAATTTGCAAAAGAAGAACACGAAAAACACGGGCTTTCCGTTCGAGAAGCTGCCGTTAAGGCTGCAAAATTAAGGTTCAGAGCGATTATGATGACTGAGTTGGCGTTTATCATAGGGGTTCTTCCGATGCTCTTTGCAACGGGAGCCGGGGCAAACTCAAGGATTTCCGTCGGCTCAACCGTTTTTGGCGGTATGATTGCGGCGGCAACCCTCGGTGCGGTCTTAACCCCTGCTTTCTACGTCATCGTCCAGGAGTTTGTCGACAAATTCCCTAAAAAAGAAATTACCGAAAAAGATTTGGAGTTCGTAGAAAGATGA
>CAMAML010000067.1 GCA_945836835.1 uncultured cyanobacterium
GATTTTATATTTTATTTTCATAATAAAAAAATATGTGGTATAATCGGAGTATGAAAAATTTGTTGAAGATTTTTTTGGTAATATTAGGTTTTTTGGTTACATTGCCTGCGTATTCGTTCGTGAGTTTTAACGTGGTGGTTTTGCCGACGGATTTGTTCAAGGTTTGCGAGAACTACTACTGCTATCCCGAACTTTCAAATATCATCGCACAGGATGTCATCAATAATTTCAACGCCACGGGGCGGATTAATTCCCCCTCGCTTTACTATATGAGAAGTTTTTTAGAACAAAACCCCGAGGTGAAAAAACAGGTTGCAAGCATTATTACCCGCTATAACAACGACAAGTCCATGGATTTTGCGGCGATGAAGATTATCTCAAAGGCTTTCAAGGCAAATTCTTTGCTGATAATTTCAAATAACGTTCCCGTTAATGGTGAGTACGTTACCCGAAACATTTGGGAAATGCTTGTGCTTTCAACGGATTTCGATATTTCTTATCCATATGAGACGGTAACGAACGTAACTTTGACGGATACGGTGAACGATTTGGTTATGTGGCACGATGTTTACAAGAAGAAAATCAGCGACGGTAACGACAATTTTAAAGCCCCGAACTCATCGGACGCTTACGCAAAACTCGAGTTTTTCAGAATGTATTCAAAAGATATTCTCTCCAAAATCATCTCGCAAAACATTTATCTGCGGTTTTTCCCGAAGATGGTTGAACCACAGCCTATGGTTGAGGATATGAAACCCGAGGGGGCTTATTTCAGGTTTGAAGAAAACTCTTCGCCTAAAATCAGGGACAAGTTTATTACTCCGAGTATAAGAGAATATGACGAGGCGGGAGACGAGATTGACAACAGTTACGGCGAAGTTATGTTCGGGATTTGAGGTTCTTTGCGTTTCCCGTCGGCGTTGTTTGGGACTGCAACCGTTTCTTTTTTGATAATTTGTTTATCGGGTTGGTTCATGCTCTGATCCAATCCCCCGTAAGGTTTTTCCATAACCCCGGTCCCGCTCGATTTTTGGAGCTGGTTTTGCATCTCCACCTGCGACGGGGTTGCAGTCGAAATGCTTTGGATTTCTTTGCATTTGTCAATGGTGTCCGTTACCGCCAAAAAAGTTACAAACAGTATTCCTAAGATAATCAAAAAGTTTTTCATTTCTTCTCCTTTTTATGTTTTGATTGTAGGGGGCTGAAAGAAAAAATAAATTACACTTTTTGCTAATGTTTTCGTATATAATTTAATGATTGACCAAAACGACGCAGGCATGGTAGAATAAGGGCATGAATATTCTTTTCATAACAGATTTATATCCCGTGACGAGCGGGGAGGTTACGACCCCTCGGACACTTTTTGATTTTGTGAAAGAGTGGCAAAACTCTGGGCATGGCGTGAGGGTTATCAAGCCTAATTTTATTCTAAATTCATTTATAAGGCAAAAGCCGTTTTATAAAACAGGTTGGTACGGAGAAGTTTTTAACGCCAATTATTTTCTGCCGTTTTTGGGGGATGTAAAATCAAAGTTGAAGGATTTTTATTTACAAGAATTTAAGCCCGACAAAGTTGTGGCACATATGCCGTCGGGGATTTTGTTTGCGGATAAATTTGGGTTGCCGTTTGTGGCGGGGGTTCACTGCTCGGATTTGGAGGTTTTGACAAACCCCGCTTATTCCGTGCATTTTAAGTCAAGGTTGTTGCAGGCACTCAGGCGGGCCGAAAAGATTTCGTGTCGATCGTTTGTGTTGAGGGAAAAACTTTTGAAACTATACCCCGAATTTGAGGGTAAATGTTTTGTTGCACCTTCGGGCGTGGATGAACGGTTTATCGTTAATGTAGATAAGACTTTTGAGAGGGGGCAGAAGCTCAAGGTCGTAACTTGTGCAAACTTTAAGAAACGCAAAAATATCGATAAAGTTATTTTGGGAGTAAAAGGGCTTGAAAATATTGAGCTTACGGTAATCGGGGACGGGAAAATTCGTCCCGAGCTTGAGCGGTTGGACGACAGGGTGAAGTTTTTGGGACGGCTCAAGAACGACGAGGTTCTGGAGGTTATGCGAGGGCAGGATGTTTTCATTTTGCCAAGTATTGGCGAAACCTTCGGCATGGTATATTTGGAAGCTATGGCAAGCGGTTGCATAACGGTTTGTGCAAAAGGTGAGGCGGTCGACGGAATTATTAAAAACGGGGTGAACGGGTTTACTGTAGAGCCTTCTTCGGCTGATATAAGAAACTTTTTTACGGCATTGGGGTATTTTGAGGGGGAAATTTTAAACAGGGTTCGCAAAAATTCGCTTGCAACCGTGAAGGAATATACCCGAAACACTTGTGCAAAAAGCTACCTTGAACGGTTGTAGGAGGTTGTCGAGGTTATTAAGGGGGAGGTTACGTGGTTTTTATCGCCTCAATAATTTTTATTGCGAGTGAACGCTCTTTTTCCGATAAGGATTTTATTAGTTGCAAAAAATACCCCTCGTCAAATGCAACGTTTGCCGGCTTTCCCTCATAAAAAATATTAACGTCGATGTCCAAAACTTTTATTAATTTAAGAAAAGTCGGGACGCTCGGATAATGTATGCCCCGCTCGATTTTCCCCAGCTGTTTGCTGTCGATTTCCACTTTCTCCGCCAGCTCAAACTGGGTTAAACCCGCCTGTTTTCTGAATTGTTTAATCAGAGTGCCAACCGTCATAGCGTCAAAATTTTTCATAACCTAACACCTCACATATGCGTTATATTTCACTATTTTATAGGGACAAGTGCGTTCTCTAAACAATATATACGCTCCATTAATCTTGACAATAACGCACATGTGCGTTATAATAATAAATGAATCGAATAAACAGAGGATAATTTATGAAAGTTGAAAAAAGTAGGTCGGTGTTCGACACTTTCATCGAACCCGACAACGTAACTAAAAAGTTAAAATCAGCCTTTACGCTTGCCGAGGGTGGACATAGTCCACTCTTGTACGGAGACGAAGGGGTAGCCGAAGGCTACTCTTGTGTGGAGACGAAGGGCGGACGCAGTCCGCTTTTGAGTGGAGACGAAGGGGCACAAGGTTCTCCACGCCTTGCAAAAAGGGGCTTTACCCTTGCGGAGGTCTTAATCACTCTCGGTGTAATCGGGGTTGTGGCGGCGGTTACGATGCCGACGCTTGTTACGAATATACAAGAACGGGTGCGGAAGGAACAGGTTAGAACCGTTAAATATAAACTCACCAAAGCAACCGACAAGATGAATGCTTTAGGCAAAATCGGACATTACGACAGCACGGAAAAATTTGTAGAAGAACTTAAAAACCACTTGAGCATAGCAAAAATTTGCGACAAGAACAACCTTGGCGAGTGCTGGGGTGGGACAAGTTTCACAAACGCAAACGGGTCGAAAACTTATAAAGTCGCCGAATTAACGACGGGCAAAACTCTTGAGGCGTTACAGTTCAACTCAGGAGATATGGATACCGTCGGGATTGTTACAGGCGACGGGACGCCGATTATTTTAACCTACGGGAAAGAATGTCAGGCACTGGACGAAACAAAACAATACCAGTGGTCGATGGTTGACGGCAAGCCTGAAACAAATGCAACGGCAGGATGCGTCAGCATGGTTTTTGACATCAACGGGAAAAAAGGACCGAACAAAGTCGGAACAGACGTCAGAACCATGAACTCGCTACTTGGTATGGTTAACCTTGGCTCGAGTTACCCTGCACTAACACAATCCGAATGTACCAAATACAAAAATGAACTCGGGATAAACGAATGTTACACAAGTGATGATGACAAATGGGGTGGTGCGCTAAAAGCCTGTCATGATTTAGGCATGCATTTACCGAGCATGGCAACAATTTCGCAAATAGCAACCTATCAATATGGTGCAGAAATTGTTGCGGACAAATATTTGAACATGACTGTCTTTCGTGATGACTGTAGTACATACTCAAATAGTAGGGGGAAATGTATTTCTCTTCCTGCAAACTACACATCTCCACTATCAACAACATTTAGATGGCGCTATTGGGCCTCTGCCGGAGGTAATGCTTCTTTAGCTTGGGCAAATCATTTTGAGGCTGATTACTCTGTATTCACAACTTATTCGAGGGATTATTCAAACATTTACGCTTTGTGTGTTGCGGATTAACTTCCCATTTCTGTTTTATTTCACAACCTTGTCCAAGCCGTGGGGTTTGTCGACGTTACGCCCGAGGGTTTGGGCGATATTAAGTGCCAAAAGCTGGCTTGTCACGACAAGTGCAAAAAAGTTCAATATATAACTCTGAGTTTCTACGATAAATTTGCCCTCAGGTTTAAGTTCTTCACAGTCCGCACCGAGCAAAAACAGCGGGGTTTTATATTCGGCGTCAATCTTTTTCAGGTTATTTACGGCAACCTCGCTCAACGGTTCGACCGACAGGTGGATTTGAGCGGATTTGTTGTTGAAAAGTGCAACGTGCCCGTGCATAAACTCGCCCAAAATGTTTGAAATCGTGCAAATATAAGAGGTTTCCTTAATCTTTAACGACGCCTCTTTGGCGATAGCATAGCTCATTCCGTCGGCGGTCGCCACAAGAAGTTTAAACTTGGAGATTTTTTTTGCAAGTTTTTCTATCTCGTCCTGTTTGGAAATTATCTCTTGAATGAACTCGGGCAAAGTCTTTAAATCTTCGAGGTATTGTGAAATATCCTTACCCCTAAAAGTAGCATACTTCAAGGCAAGCAGGGTTACGCACATCATCTGGGATGTCAGTGATTTTGTCGCCGCAATACTTTTTTCTTCACCGGCATGGCAGTTAATTTTGAAATCGGAGGCTTTCCAAATACTTGAGCCTTCTTTATTGGTAATCGCAAGCGTTTTCATCCCAAGTTCTTTTGCTCGGATGAGTGCTTTATTGGTGTCGGAAGTTTCGCCCGACTGGGTTATGAACACGTAAAGAATGTTGTCGGAATGCGGAACGAGAGGTTTTAGCAAAAACTCGCTCGAATAAATCGCACGTGCCTCAATATCGGCGACTTTTCCGAATAAATCCGCGCCGTAGCGTGAACAATGGTAAGATGAACCGCTTGCGACAAAAACTATTTTTTCAACGTCTTTCGGGACATCAAAAAGTATGTAGTTTGCGTCATTTACATGGGTTTTAAAGATGTTTTCCAAAATTTTCGGCTGTTCCAAAATTTCTTTTTCCATGCTTGATTTTGTGTTTTCTTCAACCATCCTTCGATTTATCCTTCCTTTGAAAAAATGTTGTCGCAAAGTACAAAACCTCTGCGACAACGTAGTTTTTGCTATCCTAAAATTTCTTTTAAGAGTTGGTTTACGACCTGCGGATTAGCTCTGCCCTTGGTTTCTTTCATAACCTGTCCGACAAAGAACCCGAAAAGTTGAACTTTACCGTTCTTGTATGCAGTTACCTGATTAGGGTTTGCGTCCGCAACTTTTTGACATATTTCTTTGATTGCCCCGGTATCCGTAATCTGGCTCAAACCTTTCTTTTCAACTATTTCTTTTGCAGACGTACCGTCTTTTAGCATGTCGACGATAATTTGCTTCCCGATGTTGTTTGAAATAGTGTTCTTTTCGATTAAGCCGATTAACTCCGTCAAGTTTTCAGGGGTTAATTTGGTTTCGGTTATGTCCAATTTGGTTTCTTTCAAGTATGCCGCAATTTCGCCCATAATAAAGTTTACGGCGATTTTTGGCGTCCCACCGAGTTCCAAGACCTTGTCAAAGAACAGTGCAAGGCTCATTTGTTCGACGATTACGCTTGCATCATATTCGCTCAATCCCAACCCCTGGTATCTTTCACGTTTTTGTTGCGGAAGTTCAGGCATTTTTTCTCTGATACTTTCGACCCATTCTCTTGAAATTTCCAACGGCATAAGGTCGGGTTCAGGGAAGTATCTGTAGTCGTGAGCGTCCTCTTTACCTCTCATAGAGCGGGTTTCTCTGCTGTTGTCGTCCCAAAGTCTTGTTTCTTGAACGACTTCGCCGCCTTCTTCAACGATTTCGATTTGACGGTCGATTTCGTATTCGATAGCTCTTTGAAGTGCCGAAAAACTGTTTACGTTCTTGATTTCGGCACGTGTGCCAAATTCTTTTGAACCTTTTGGCATAATCGAGATGTTTGCGTCACATCTCATTGAACCTTCTTCGAGGTTTCCGTCGCAAACACCGATGTAGCGGACGATATTTCTCAATTCTTCCATGTAAGCTCTTGCCTCGTCGGAGCTTCTCATATCAGGTTCGGATACGATTTCCAACAACGGAGTGCCTGCTCTGTTGAGGTCAACAAGCGAATAGCTTGAACCTGCAAGCCCATCTGCGCCCGCGTGAACGAGTTTTCCCGCATCTTCTTCAAGGTGTGCACGGGTGATACCGATTTTTTTGCCCTTGATGTTCAAGTAACCGTTTACGCAAATAGGTTCGTCGTACTGTGAAATTTGATAACCTTTTGGCAAATCCGGATAGAAATACTGTTTTCTGTCAAATTTGCAACGGGAAGGAATAGTGCAATTAAGCGCAAGTCCCGTCAAAATCCCCATATTGACGCATTCTTTGTTCAAAACGGGTAAAACCCCGGGCATACCTATGGTGATAGGACAAGTCTGAGTGTTCGGCTCTTTCCCGAACTCCGTCCCGTCCGGTGCAAAGATTTTGGACTTGGTTTTTAATTGTGCGTGAACTTCCAATCCTATAACGACTTCGTATTTATCTCGTAAACTGTTTTCCATAATTGCTCCTTATGCGTAATTTAAAGATTAATCTCTTCTTTAAACCGTTTGTTTGT
>CAMAML010000068.1 GCA_945836835.1 uncultured cyanobacterium
TTCCGAGGTTGAAGTAGGTAAAAAAAAATACCTCCCAATTTTACTTGAGAGGTATTTTGAAATTTACTTGCTTTAAGACTTATTTTTTAGCTTCGCCCTTGGATTCTTTCGGAGCTTTTGGTGCTTCGTTTTTTGCCTTTTGAGCTTCAGCCTCTTTTTGAAAATCTTCTTGGATTTTCTTTTGAGAAACCGCCGGATCATACTCTTCGTTTACGTATTCAATCTTTGCGTTTTTCTTCAAACTTTCGACCAAATTGTCGATGAGTTCGACTTGTTTTTGGTTTTGGAGGTATTCTTTGATATTGTTTTTAACTTTTTCCAAAGGTTCCTGCCCCGCTGCCATTCTGTCTTTTACGAGGATAATGTGGTAGCCGTATTGGGTTTTAACAGGTCCGACGACCGTGTTTGGTTTTGCCTTGAAAGCCGCTTCCGCAAACGGTTCTACCATATCTTTTTTCGCAAAGAAACCTAAGTCTCCGCCTTTTGGTGCAGAACCCATATCTTCAGATTCGGATTTTGCCGTTTCGGTGAATTTTGAAGGATCCGCTTTCAATTTTGCGTAAAGTTCTTTTGCCTTGTTTTCTTTTTGCTTGATCATTTCGTCAACTTTTGCTTTTACGTCGGCGTCCGAAATTTCTTTGTTCGCAGGATCCGATTTAACCGTTTCTTCAAGTTCCATATTGTTTACCGAAATCAGGATGTGGGATGCTCTGACTTTTTCAGGGTACTTAAATCTGTCGATATTCTTTTTGTAGAAGTCTTTGATTTCGGCGTCGGAAACTTCGCTGCTGCCCAAGGTTTCTGCCAATTTCTTCATTTTAACCTGTTCTTTCAGGTCTTTTTTAAATTGGTCGTTGCTGATTTTGTGTTGTTTGAGAAGTTCTTCCAACTGTTCTTTTGACCCTACTTTTTTGATAATTTCTTTGATTGCATTGTTTACGTCGTCTTGAGATACCGTAATGTTTCTCTTTTCGATTTCTTCATCCAACAGAACTTTAACAATCAAATCGTTGACAATTCTTTGTTTCAGGAGGGTGTAGACAAAACTGTTGTTCGGATCTCTGACGTCGATACCCATTTGAGCCAAACCGCCACTTTTTGCCTGTTTGTCGATTTCTTTGTCAAATTGAGCTTGCGTAATGTTTTTGTCGTTAACTTTGATAATTGTTTGGCCGGATTTCAATCCGCAGCCCGTGAAAAGCAGAGCGGATAATGCCAATGTTGCCACCAGTTTTTTGTTTTTCATTAAGTTCTCTCTCTTTCTTTATTTTGAGTAATCACTGCTAACCTTATGTATATAATAGAACAAATCCGTCAAAATGTTAAATACTTCATCAAAGTTCATATAAGAATTGTTAAGTAAAAGTATGGAATTGCCTTCCTTGCAGGAATTTGGGGCAGGCGTATACTTAATACGCTTAAGAACTTCGTTCGGCAAACTTTTGCAAATGAGTTTCCATTCGGGGGAGGTATAAGGGATGTAAATTCTTATATTATCTGAAGTTTCACGAATAACGGCGACTTTGACCGCACCTGCCGAAAGCCTTAGTCTTATAAGTTTTATTAAGTTTTCGACGCTTTCGGGCGGTTTTGCAAACCGGTCTTTCCACTCGTCAACAATATAGTCCAGCTCAGTCGCGGTTTTTACATCCGCCAGCCGTTTATATTCAATCATTTTCTGTTCTTTTGAGCCGACCCAATCGTCCGGAATGAACGCCGTGACGTTTATATCGACAATCGTATTAACTTTATCTTCCACGTGTTCCCCTTGAAGCTCCCGAACCGTTTCTTCAAGGAGTTGGCAATAGGTGTCAAACCCGACGGAGACCATATGCCCGTGTTGTTTTGTGCCTAAAATATTTCCTATACCGCGAATTTCGACGTCCCTCATCGCAATTTGGTAGCCGCTGCCCAGCGTCGTAAATTCTTTTATGGCTTTCAGCCTTGCAACCGCCTCTTTTGTCATTTGCTTTGTCTGTTTATAAAAACAGTAGCAATAAGCCTGGCGTTGACTTCGTCCGACACGCCCTCTGAGCTGGTAGAGCTGTGCAAGCCCGAATTTGTCCGAGTCGTGGATAATCATTGTGTTTGCGTTCGGGATGTCGATGCCGTTTTCGATAATCGTTGTTGCCAAAAGCACATCATACTCACGGTTTGCAAAGTCAAGAATAACTTTTTCAAGCTGTTTTTCGTCCATTTGCCCATGCCCTATGGCTATACGTGCGTTTGGCACAAGCTGTTGAAGCTGAAATTTAAACTCCTCAATGGTTTCTACCCTGTTGTAAAGATAGAAAACCTGACCTTCCCTGTCGAGTTCGTGTACTATGGCGTTTTTCACCATGTTTTCGTTCCATGCCCCGACGTAAGTTTTTATCGGAAGCCTGTTTTTTGGCGGGGTGTTGATGACGGACATGTCCTTAATCCCCGACAAAGACATATACAAAGTTCTCGGGATAGGGGTTGCGGACATCGTGATTATGTCGATGTTTTCTCTGAGCTGTTTAAGTTTTTCCTTGTGCCGAACCCCGAACCTATGCTCTTCATCTATCACCAAAAGCCCCAAATCCTTAAACACAATCCCGTTTTGAAGAAGTCTGTGAGTGCCAATGACGACGTCACATTTGCCCGTTGCAAGGTTTTTGACGGTTTCTTTCTGCTCTTTTTGCGTCCTGAACCTCGACAACAATTCGACCTGAACCCCAAACGGGCTAAACCTTTCTGACATGGTCTGAAAATGTTGCAGAGCCAATATCGTCGTCGGCACGACGACCGCAACCTGTTTTCCCGAAGTTACCGCCTTGAAAATAGCCCTCATCGCAACTTCCGTCTTACCAAACCCTACGTCCCCACAAATAAGCCTGTCCATAGGACTTTCGCTTTCCATATCACCTTTGACTTCTTCTATTGCACGCATCTGATCCGGCGTTTCCGTAAACTCGAACGCCTCCTCCATTTCCGCCTGCCAGTTTGTGTCGGGCAGGAATTGTATCCCCTGTTGCATTTTTCTTCGGGCGTAGAGTCTAAGAAGGTCGTATGCAACCTGTTCAACCTCTTTTTTGACCTTGGATTTCGTGTTGTCCCAGTCTTTTCCGCCCATTCTGGACAATTTCGGCTTAACCGTACCCGACCCCCTGTAACGGCATAGAAGGTTAATTTGTTCTGCGGGAATGTGCAATTTATCCTTGCCCGCATACTCGATTGTGATGTAATCTTTGAGCTGCCCGTCGATTTCCTGACGGCTCAGACCACTGTAAATCCCGACCCCGTGGACGCTGTGGACAACGTATTCCCCTTCTCTAATGTCGTTTATGCTTTCTATGTATTCGGCTTTCTCCTTGTAATATGAACGTTTTGTGGATGTGATTTCTTTGTTTCGCTTGTTAAAAAGTTCTCTATCGGTTAAAACGAGCGTCTTAAAGTCCTCCAAAATTCCGCCGTGAGAAGCAATCGAGGGAATATAGTTTATTTCGTTAAAGACTTCTCGTTCCGCCAAAATTTCTCTAACCCGCTCGGGATAGTCCGTCGCAATCGTGATAGCGTATGCGTTATGAGATTTTATAAAGTTTGCGATTTCGTCCAAATTTGCCGTAAAGTTTCTGACGGGTTGGGTCTCAAACTCGATTAGTTCTTGTGTTTCGCTGTCAATAAAGTTGTCGAGGTTTACCCGCATAAATTTTGCCAATGACCTTGTAAATTCCTCAAACGTTACGTGGTTTCTTCCCTCAATATCTTTTATAAGCTCTGATTTTAGATTTTCTTGGAGCTGTTCTTCCGCATTTTGGGCTAAAAACTCGACTTTCGCCGAAACTTCCGACGCCTCGTCCATAACGATAATATAATCGCAGAAATAATCCAAAACGCTTATTAGTTCCGGGTTAAACGAGTTTTGCCAAACCTCGCACCCGTCAAAATACCCTTCTTCGTCCGAAAACCGACTTTTTTCGGGTGCGATAAACTTGTATACGGGGCTAATTTTGCAGTTTTGAATTTTCCCTACGGACTTTTGGGTTTCGTTGTTGAAATATCTAAGCTCGACGACCTCGTCCCCCCAAAGCTCAATTCTGACAGGATGTTCATCGAGCGAAAACACGTCTATGATGTCCCCTCTTACGCTAAATTCCCCGATGTCGCTCACCATTACCGTCTTTTTGTAACCGAGGTTCACGAGTTTTTTTGAAAACTCCAATGTGTCAATCTCGTCCCCGATTTTTAGTGAAATAGAGTTTTTTGAAAAAAATTCGGGCGTCGGAAATTTTTCCAAAAGAGTTTTAGCCGGAACAATGACCATTTCGGGCTTGTTGAGCAAAATTTTGACCTGTTCGGCGTAGTCGTACTTGTTCGCCCCGACCGTTTCGTACATCGAAATATTTTGGAACGGCAGAATTTCCGCCGTATAGTCAAATGCGTGCAAAAAATCGTTTTTGTACTTGAGAGCGTTCTGTTCAGACGAGGTTATGTATAAAACTTTTTTCTTTGAATACTCCGCCGTTTTCTTTGCCAAAAGCAAACGAAGGATTGCCACCAGCCCCGTTACCTCAAACGGAATACCCGATTTAAGGTTGCGACAAAAGCTCTCAAAATTTTCGTTTTCAAAGGTCTTGAATGAAATCATAAAGGTATTTTAGCACAAAAATGGGGATTAAGTTACTAAGTGACTAAGTCAATCGGGAATTGAGCATAGTTCAAATTTCTCAATCCTTGCAGACTTGTCCGCCGTAAAAACTTAGTCATTTAGTAACGAGAAAAAACGAGTGCCTTTTGGACACTCGGTGTTTTTAGAATTGCCCTTGGCCAGACTTGAACTGGCACCGAGGTTGAGCCCCGATTGGATTTTAAGTCCAACGCGTCTACCGATTCCGCCACAAGGGCAACAATTCTTGTATCAACTCTTCAAGTCAATTCTAGCCGAAAAACCGATCAATGTCAATATGAAATTTTTGAGTACGGTTATTCCCCATTCAAAACCCTCGGGAACAGTTTTTTTCGTAATTTTTCCGCCGTTTTGGTCGTCGCAAGCCCCGCTTGGGAACTCTCTTTCAACAGTGGCGACATCAATTTTCCCGTCTGCTCCATTGCGTCCACAACCTCGTCCGGAGGGATTTTTGAGACTACTCCGCCTAATGCCATCTCCGATGCCGTTACGGCATGGATTGCCAAAAACGGGTTCCTTTTGACACACGGGATTTCCACCAGCCCGCATACAGGGTCGCAAGTCAGTCCCAAAAGGTTTTTTAGAGCAAGTGCAACCGAATTTAAAATTTGCTCGACCGTTCCCCCTCTCAACTGGGTTAACACCGCCGCCGCCATCGCCGAAGCCAGCCCGCATTCCGCCTGACACCCGCCGACCGCTCCCGCAGGTTGAAGTTTGTTTGAAATTATTCGTCCCACCTCGCCTGCCGTAATCAGGGCGTTAATCTCTTCGGGTTCCGTCAGCTCCAACTCTTCCGACACCGCAACAAGAACCGACGGCACTATCCCGCACGACCCCGCCGTCGGGCATGCCACAATTTTTCCCATCCGCAAGTTCTCTTCCGATGTTGCAAGTGCATATGTTACAATCTTTTCGTACAATTTGCCAAAAAGTGCGGGGCGTTTTTCAAATGACCTGATTAACCGAACACAGTCATCACCGCACATTCCGCTGATTGCCTTTTCTTCGCTCTTTACCCCCGTCCGTATTGCCTCCTTCATCGCGTCAATGCTCTTCTTCACCTGTTCACGAACTTTAGACGGCAGTCTGTCGCTGACCTCGGTTTCCCTCAGCTGTGAAATTTCCCATATGGTCTTGTCTTTTTCCCTGCAAATCTTTTTTAAATCTTCAAATGTCGTAATATGTAACACAATATCACCGTTAACTTTCCAATTTCTTCACGTACCTTGTCATGTAAACTCTTGGCATATTCTTAATCCGTTGTATAACGTCCCCCGTCAACTCGCCGTCTAAGGAGATACACATGGACGCCTTCTCCCCTTTGGCGTATCTGTCGCAAATAAGTTCCGCTATGTTCGTATCAATCTTTGAGGTAATCTTTGAAATCATATGCGGAATGTCCTCATACACAATAAGCAGCGAATTGTATTTTCCCGTAAGGTTTATCCCGAAACCGTTAACCTTATCTATCACAACTTCGCCCGCCCCGATTGATTTACCCGATACCGTAAGTGACGATTGTCCCTCGATAACAATATCCACGGCGTTCGGGTGCCGGTTGAAATCTTCCAAAAATTCAAACGAATAATCCAACCCCTTCGCCTCTTCGAGGTTAAAAATCTCTTTTATCCGCATATCATCTACACTAAACCCCAAAAATCCCGCAAGCAACCCTCTGTCCGTTCCATGCCCTAATCCTGTACTTGCATACGAATTGTAAAGTTTAAACGTTACCTTTTGGGCAACATCGGAATAAATGTTTCTCGTCAAAAGCCCCAGTCTCACGGCTCCTGCCGTGTGTGAACTCGACGGTCCCGCCATTATTGGGGAAATTATATCAAAAATAGATGTTTCTCTCATTGTTTTCGTCTCTTTCTTTTTGAATTATACCACTAAGTTTTTGTGAAGATAGTTTGTAAAAATTTGTTAAAATTTGGCAAAAAGTTCGATTATGGTGTTTTATTATATATGTAAGTGTATTATTGTAAGGAAGTTTAGTGTATGTTTAGTCCCGAATTTATGAAATATTTGATTAATTATCAAAAATCAGAATTTACTCCCGACTCAACCAAAAAAGAAATCAAGTTCAACACTCCGTCTAAAGGTCGCAAAATTTTGGCAGCCGTTGCCTTAA
>CAMAML010000069.1 GCA_945836835.1 uncultured cyanobacterium
GTGATAATTTCGTCCATGCCGGCAGACAACATCAGGTTGTGAATTTTTTTGATAACTCTTTCTTCCAAAGTGATTACAGGGGTTTGCATTTTCTCCGGTAGCGTCGGCGTAATCTTGTCGTAACCGTTTATGCGTGCGATTTCTTCGATTAAGTCGATTTCTCTTGTAACGTCATAAGCTCTGAACGACGGAACAGCAAATTTTGCGGCAACGTTATTTCCGCCCAATTTTTCAAACCCGAGGTTTTCGAGGATTGAGTCGCACCTTTCGGGAGTAACTTCACACCCTAAAATCTTTGTTACCTGCGGATAACGGAGGGTAATTTCTATCGGGTCAAGTTCATTTTTGCCGTCCTCAACGATACCTTCTACTTCGGCGTCCGCAAGTTCGACAAGCAACTGAATTGCACGAAGGAGTGCGGGTTTTACCGCCTCGATGTCAATCCCCCGTTCAAACCTTGCACTTGCTTCACTTCTGTATCCTACACTTCTTGCACTCTTTCTGTTGGTTGCAGGAGTGAAATATGCCGCTTCCAAGGCGATTGACGTTGTATTGTCGTCGATTTCGGAGTTTAACCCGCCGAATACTCCGCCTAAGCATACCGCTTTGTCTTTTGTTGCGATAACAACCGAGTCGTGCGTAAGTTTGCGTTCGACCTCGTCAAGAGTGACCAGGGTTTCGCCGTCTTCGGCACGGCGTACGCAAAGGTAGCCGTCGAGTTTATCCAAGTCAAATGCGTGTAAAGGACAGCCATACTCGAGTAAAACATAGTTTGTAACGTCTACGACGTTGTTTATCGAGCGAATACCGGCGGACAAAAGTCTTGTTTTCATCCAATCGGGAGAAGGTTTTATTTTGATATTCTTCAAAACCGCAACGGAATAGTATTTGCAAACATCTTCGTCCTTGATTTCGACTTTGAACTTGTCCGTCGAAAAGTCATTGGTTGCCTGAAGAGGCGAAAACTTCAACGGGGTGTTGAAAAGTGAGCTTAACTCTCTTGCAACGCCTATCACGGACATTTGATCCCCTCTGTTAGCGGTCGGTGCAACCTCAAAAATCGTATCACGTTCAAATTCTATTACATTTTCGAGCTTTTCGCCGATTTTGACGTCGGGAATAAATCTGCTCAAGATGAGTAATCCGTCCTCTTCCTGATAATTTCTTTCGGAAAGTCCGAGTTCGTCGGCGGAGCAAAGCATACCTTGGGACTCAACCCCACGGATTACGGCAGGGGTAAGGGTAAAGAGTTCGCCCGATTTTCTGTCTAAAACCTGACTTCCGACTGACGCATACGGGACAACCTGCCCGACTGCTACGTTTTGAGCACCGCAGACAACCGTCTTTAAGCACGAGCCTGTATTTACGGTGATTAGGTGAAGGTGATCGGAATTAGGATGGTCGTCAATTTTTTCTATCTTGACGGTGATTATATTCGTAAATTGAGGCTTAACCTCTTCGACCGCCTCGACTTCCAGCCCGCTCATCGTAAGCTCGTGTGCTATTTGTGCATCTTCTATATTTGACAAATCTACAAACTCGTTTAACCAATTTACTGATACTTGCATTTATACTTCCCTTTTCTTAAATAGTTCAAAATGTACCCTTATGGTACTACAAAAGGAACAAAAACTCAATCAAAAATTTTTACCCGCCAAACGAACTTCATACGCAACCCTTTGAGCTTACCCCTCCACACCCGAGCAAAAAAACTCCTCAAAATTTACGCCCGCCCGTAAATATCTTGGTATCTTATAATATCTTCTTCCGAGAGTAACTCACCTCGCTGAATTTCGATTATCTCAACGGGATTTTCCGTCAGGTTTTGGAGCGAGTGAATTTGTTTGACCTTTATATCGACACTTTCACCTACGTTTAGGATAAAATTTCTATCCCCCAAAACAACGGTCGCTTGCCCTTTTACGACATGCCAGTGTTCAAAGCGGTGGTTGTGGGACTGGAGGGACAGTTGGCTATCAGGGTTCACGTGAATGAGTTTTACGAGAAACCCTTCGCCTTGCACAATGTTCGTAAAAAATCCCCACGGTCTTTGGGTTGTATTTTCGGATTTTGGAACCATGACATCTCTCCCGTAATCTTCCACACTTATATTATAGCTTATAAGTCGGGGGTTGTAAATAAGTGACTGAATTTTTTCGGGTAATTGGCACTCGTACAACGCCCAAATAACGATAAATTTTTACCCTGTGGCATACTGCTGAAAATCCGTGGAACACCCCTCTCCAAGCGGACAGTGGCAGTTGTCCGACTAGGGCTTACTGCCACGGTGAGGGGGTGATCATTACGTTCAGACACCGTGAAATACGAAAATATTAACTTTTGTAAATTTGCACAATCCGTTAAAACCCTTGATATGACAATATTCTATAAGTTTTATATATTTTTTAGATAAAAATTTGGCAATTTTTTCACAAAAAATGTTTTTAAATAGATACAAGACGGTATAATATAAACAGCAAAGGAGTATATATGGCAAGAGTACTTATTTCGATGCCCGAAGAGTTTTTGAACATGATTGATTCTGTTGCGGATGTTGAAAATCGTTCGAGAAGCGAGCTGATTAGGGAGGCTCTAAGAACGTATATCTACAAGCAACAAGTGAGACAATCGGCGACTGCTGCTAAGAATGCCGAATTGTTGGAAGAATTGCTCGAGTAACCGCTAAAATCTTTACGGGCGAGGTTTGGTTATTTTAGGTTAAAGGAACATCAAAAGATTAGAAAAAGGTTGACATTTTACCGTCAACCTTTTTTGAGTGTTAATACATTCTGACCAAATCCCGAACCTGTTCGATTACTTCCATAGCTCTTTTGCGGGCTTTTTTGTCCCCTTCCGCCAAAATATCTTTGACTTCATCGAGATGCGTTTCGTAGTATCTGCGTTTTTCTCTTATTTCACAGAGTGTGTCGTTAATCTTTTTACCCAGTTGGCGTTTACAATCCGCACAACCTCGCTCCCCTTTTTCGCACTCCGAGCGCGTATTTGAAATTTCTTCTTCCGAGCCGAAAATTTCCCAATACTTAAACGCGACTTCGCACTCATCGGGGTGTCCGAGGTCGGTTCTTCTCATACGGCTTCTGTCCGTAATCGCCGTCATAACTTTCTTTGCGGTATCTTCTGCCGTGTCGGAAATCTTTATATCATTATGGAAAGATTTACCCATTTTGTTTCCATCAAGCCCGCAAATCAGAGAACATTTGTTCAAAATCGGTTGCGGTTCGTTAAAAAATTCCGTGTTGTAGATGTTATTGAACCTTCTTGCAATATCTCTTGTAATCTCAATATGTGCAACCTGATCAATCCCGACCGGAACGGCATTTGCGTTCATCATCATAATGTCTGCACTCATCAAAACGGGATACCCCATTAAGCCGTAACTTATCTGAGAATTTTGCCCCTCTTTTGTTCTCAAAATTTTTGCCATATCTTTTAAGGTCGGGTCGCGTTCAACCCAGTTTTGCGGGGTAACCATTCCCAAATAAATATTCAATTCCGCAATCTCCGGGACGTGAGATTGGACGTAAATAGTGGATTTGTCGGGGTCAATTCCCGACGCAAGCCAGTCCATAACGACCTCTAGCGTGTCACCTCTCAAGTCCTCGGTCTTGTCGTATTTTGTAGTCAGAGCATGCCAGTCCGCAACAAAAAAATAGCTGTCGTATTTGTGTTGGAGTTCAACCCAGTTTTGAATAACGCCCAAATAATGCCCGAGGTGTAATTTCCCCGTAGGTCGCATTCCGGATACTATTAATTGATTGGTCATAACTTTTGCCCTTTCCTAATTTTCTTATAATTTTTACGGTTAAGTTTCCGCTGTTTTTGATTGAAAATTCCGTCACGCCGTTATTCGTCATTAAGGCTCAATACCGCCATAAACGCTTCTTGCGGAACTTCTACCCGTCCGACGGATTTCATGCGTTTTTTACCTTTTTTCTGTTTTTCAAGAAGTTTGCGTTTCCTTGTGATGTCCCCGCCGTAACACTTATCTAAGACGTTTTTCCGCATGGCTTTTATGTTTGTTCTTGCAATAATTCTTCCGCCGACTGCCGCCTGTACGGGAACTTCAAACAACTGGCGCGGGATGATGTCTTTCAATTTTGCGGTTAATTTTTGTCCGATATAAAACGCACTGTCCTCGTGGCAGATGACCGACAAGGCGTCCACGACTTCGCCCGCAAGCATAACGTCGAGTTTGACGAGTTTTGAGCGTTTGTAATCGCAAAATTCGTAATCCATACTCGCATACCCTTTTGTTCCCGACTTCAACTTGTCGTAAAAGTCCGTTATGACCTCCGACAACGGGATTTCATACTCTAACGTTGCACGAACTTTGTCGACATAGGTCATGTTTTTGAAAATTCCGCGTTTGGTCTGTGCCAAGTCCATCAGCGTTCCGACATACTCATTCGGGGTGATTATCGAAACTTTTACGTATGGTTCTTCAATAAAATCCCTGTACTGAGGAGCAGGAAGGTTGGCGGGGTTGTCTATTTCGACGACTTCGCCGTTTGTTTTGTGAACCTTGTACACAACCGAAGGTGCCGTCGTGACTATCGACAATCCGTATTCCCTCTCCAAACGCTCTTGTGCAATCTCCATATGGAGCATTCCCAAAAATCCGCAACGGAACCCGAACCCCAATGCACTCGACGTTTCGGGTTCAAAAGTTATACTGCTGTCGTTGAGTTTTAATTTTTCCAGAGCCTCTTTTAAGTCTTGATACTCGTCGTTTTCAACGGGGTAAAGCCCCGAAAAAACCATCGGTAAAGCCTCTTTATATCCTGCTAAAGGCTCGGGAGCGGGATTTTCGGACGTCGTAATCGTATCTCCGACAAACCTTGTCAATTCTTTAATCGAACCCGCAAAATATCCTACGTCCCCGCACTTAAGCTCTTGAACCGTTTTTCTCATCGGGGTTTGGTAGCCTAATTCGACAACTTCAACCTCTTTTCCCGTTGCCATAAACTTAACCTTGTCCCCGACCTTAATCGAGCCGTCAACAACCTTAAAGAAACATAACGTTCCCAAATACTGGTCGTAAACACTGTCAAACACCAAAGCTCTTAGCGGTTTTTCGCTCGTATCCTCAGGTGGGGGAATGAGGTCTACAATCGACTCCAAAACTTCCTCTATCCCAATCCCTGCCTTCGCACTGACGGGAATTGCCAAAGACGCGTCAATTCCCAAAACCTCTTCAATCTCTTCCCTCACCCGCTCGACATCCGCCGACGGCAGGTCGATTTTATTTATAACGGGAATAATTTCCAAATTCTGCTCTATCGCAAGATAAACGTTTGCAAGGGTTTGAGCCTCAACCCCCTGAGTAGAGTCCACGATTAACAACGCCCCCTCGCACGCCGCAAGCGACCTTGAAACCTCATAAGAAAAATCCACGTGTCCCGGAGTGTCGATAAGGTTAAGCTCGTAACTCTTACCGTTCTTTGCGGTATAGTTCATCCTTGCCGTGTTTAATTTAATCGTTATCCCCCGCTCCCGCTCAATATCCATCGAGTCCATAATCTGATTTTGCATATCACGCTGAGCAACCGTCCCGGTTTTCTCAAGCAAACGATCGGCTAAAGTAGACTTTCCATGGTCAATGTGGGCAATTATACAAAAATTTCTGACGTTTTCTCTATACTTCATAAAAAAATTATACCATAAAAAACCTCGTTTCAAGATTTTGTTTGTTTTATACTTATTTTTGATGAAAAAATTTTACCGAGCGGGAAATTTTCAGGGTTTTTGAGGGTCAAAAGGGCAAAATTTTACCGCTCGGTAAAATTTTGCCCAAATCTACCCCTTTTGGATGAAAAATTTCCCGATCAGTAAAATTTTCTTGACTTTTGTCCCCAAAAATTATACAATCACGAAGAGAAGGTTTGCTATGGAAATCAAAGATGTTGCCGAATTAGGCAGAATTGTAAGAAAAACAAGAAAAAGTCAGAAAATAACCCAAACGGATTTGGCGATTGCGTCCCAAGTCGGGGTGCGGTTTATCGTTGAATTGGAAAACGGAAAAGAAACGGCACAACTGGGCAAAGTTCTCAGGGTTTGCCGTATGTTGGGTATAACAATTAACGTTGAATAGAGGAAAAATCGGTGAAAAAAAAATCGTTAAAAGTCTATTGGAACAGTGATTTTGTCGGGGTTTTGTCAAAAGACGAACTCGGCGGAGTCTGTTTTGAGTACGCCGACGGAGTTAAATACCCGATTTCATTAAGTTTGCCCCTAAGAAAAGAAGTATACGCAAACAAAGAATGTCTAGGATTTTTCAACGGATTATTGCCCGAGGGCGAAAATGTCAGGGTAGCCATCGGAAAAAAATACGGGATTAATCCAAAAAACGATTTTTCCATCCTGAAAGCGGTCGGCTACGACTGTGCGGGTGCGTTGGCGTTTTTTGAAGATGAACAAAAAGATTTAAAAGAATATCACGAAATTCAAGGAAAAATTTTGTCTGAGGACGAACTGGAAAAATATATTTTGGAATTACCCAAAAAACCTCTGGCACTTGGAAGTGATATGAGGTTATCTTTAGCGGGAGCGCAGGACAAAACGGCGGTAATAATTATTGACGGAAAAATTGCACTGCCCGAAAAAGACGTTCCCACAACCCACATCCTAAAACCCGCTATTGCGGATTTTAAAGAAACAATAGAGAACGAATATATTTGCCTGAAATCTGCCGAAAAA
>CAMAML010000070.1 GCA_945836835.1 uncultured cyanobacterium
ACAACATAAAATCATTGACTTTTGTTGTTTTGCATGGTATTATACATGTATAACCCATAACAAACGAAATTTTTATACGTTAGACAAAAGAGTATGATGGTAAATCTACAGGACGGACGCAAGTAAGATGAAAAGAAAAAATGAAATTGAATTAAAAATAACATAAAATGTTACGAAAAATGGATACTCGGGCGACACCAAAATAAATGTTAAAAATTCCCCTCGCCCAAAGGGAGAGGAGGCAAACCAGCATCACGAAGATACCACTACCTCCACAGCGGGGTGAGGGTACGAACAATAAAATACAAAACATAAGAACAGGAGGTTCATTTATGAACGAAAAATTTAAACGATTTAACGCATTCACCCTTGCAGAGGTTCTAATAACCCTCGGCGTCATCGGCGTTGTGGCGGCGGTAACCATGCCGACTTTGATTAAGAATTATCAGAAACATGTTGTTGTTACTAAGTTAAAACGAATTTATTCTCTTGTAAATCAAGCAGTAGAAGCAAACAAAGCAGAATACGGAGATTTCCCAAATTGGGTAAAGGATTGCGGAACCGGAGATGTTGCACCAAGGCTTACTTGCACGCTGGATGAAACTGTCGAATGGTATAATGCATATTTAGGAAAATATATTAAATCAACTAAAATTGAAAAATCCGAAGAAAACTCAGGTTTCTACATCTATCTTGTAGACGGAAGTGTTTTGTTTATAAAAACACGTATATACGATATGAGGTATTATATAAATGCTAAAGCAGTCGAAAATCCGCTTTTTGGAAAGAATGTTTTTCAATTCAGATTTAATCCTTATTTGCTTGCTCATCAAGTAGGTGCAACAAATGATACAAGTGCAATAGGCAAAGGATTTGAACCATACGCCGCAAATTGGGACGGAACCAGAGAAGGACTTTTTGAGGGGAAAAATTCAGGTGAATCCGCTTGTCAAAAACCTTTCGATGGAGTGTCTGGCTACTATTGTACCAAACTTATTCAACTTGACGGCTGGGAGATCAAGGACGATTATCCGTGGTAAGTTTCAAATTTTCACTTGATAAATCTTCCCGTTTGGGGTAATTTAGGCGTATGAGTTACGATTACGAAAAAGCGGTTGAGGTGTTGACCTCTCAAGGGAAGTTTTATATAAGCCTCGGGCTGGAGCGGATTTCAGAGATTTTGGAAATTTTGGGAAACCCGCAAGACAAGTTGAACTGTATCCATGTTGCGGGAACGAACGGCAAGGGGTCGGTATGCTCGATTTTGGCGTCGATTTTGACGGAATATGGGCTGAAAACAGGGTTATACACAAGTCCGCACATTTTTGAGTATACGGAGCGGTTTAAGATTAACGGGGCGGACATCCCAAAGGAAGATTTTGCCCGATACGTGCTTGAAGTATGCGAAACGGCAGGCAAGAACGACATATATTTGACGGAGTTTGAGGTCTTGACTGCGGTTATGTTCAAATATTTTGCGGACGAAGGCGTCGAAGTTGTCGTGCTTGAAACGGGGCTTGGCGGAAGGTTCGACGCCACAAACGTTATCAGGAAAAATTTGTGTTCGATAATTACCCATATCGACCTTGACCACACCGACCGCCTCGGCACGACAAAAGAGGAAATTGCGTTTGAAAAAGCGGGGATTATAAAGCCCGACTGCCCCGTTATTACCTCAGAAGGGTATGAGGTTATAAAAGACAAGGCGGATGAGGGTAACTCTCTTTTTCTACTGACCTTGCCTTATGCAAGCGAAGAAGAAATTTCGGCTTTGTCGCTGAAAGGTTCGTGCCAAAGAGAGAATTTGGCGTTGGCACTTGCAGCTGTTCGGTTTTTGTACAAAGATATTTCCGAAGAAGTTATCCTGAACGGGCTCAGAAAAGTTCATCACCCCTGCAGATTTCAGGTTTTTGAGGGTCAAAACCTTGTCGTGGACGGCTCGCACAACCCAAACGGAGCATTCGCTCTAAAAGAGAGCTTGGACATGTATTTCCCGACCCAAAGGCGAAGATTTGTTTTCGGCTGCCTTACGACAAAAGATTACGGCAAGATGATGAAAATCCTCTTTCGCCCCGAGGATGAAGTGTATTTTAAACACTTCAACAACCCAAAATCTGCAACGGTTGAGGAGCTTAGAGGAACTTTAGCCCAAAATGTTACCCCGCAACCGCAGGTTGTTAAAGAGTTTTCCGCTCTGTCGGATTTGCCAAAAGAACCAAACACCGTAACGGTTGTTTGCGGATCGTTCTATATGATGAAAGAAGTTTTGGCACAACAAATTTAGCACCTTTTAAGCATTTGATAAAGATACAGAACTTTTTGTTGTCCTCCATCGCCGCCAAAAGCTCTTTTCGCATATCATCATAGGGGATGGTTTCTTTGAACACAAACAGCTCGTAAACCTCAACTTCCAATGCCTTGGCGATAGACGCAAGCGTTTCGGGCGAAGTTTTTTGCATAAAAGAGAAGTTCTTCATAGATAATATATTAACCGATTTACCCCAAAAAGTCAGGTTTTAGATAATATATTAGCTATTTTTTTGCAACATTTCGATTTATTATCGAGCGACTTTTTTGCCAAAAAAGTTGCCCGATAAATCAATATTTTATAAACAAAAAACAACACCCTGTCAAATTGGCAAGGTGCTGTTTTTGCTTGATCCTTTAGTAGTTTTTTAGTGTCTTTATGATTTTTACATAAAGTTCCAATTCTTTCTCCGTTGAGTTTTTAAGTATTTTTAAAAATTCGCTTGTATACATATTTTGCGGAATATCAAGCCCCGAAAAATATTCCAGCTTAATATCCAGTACTTGGGCAATCTTAAGAAAATTTTCAAGGGACGGTGAGTTTTCTCCCAACTCAATTCTGCCTATTTGTTTTTCATGTAAATCACTTTTTTCAGCTAATTCAAATTGGGACATTTTTAATTTTTTTCTTGCGGTTTTAATTTGATTACCTATAAACTTTTTGTCTATATTAAGCAATGTAAACTCTCCTACTTTGTACAATATTCACAGAATAAGACAATTTTGCGTAATTTAACATGACAAATTTGATGAATATATTGAAAAAGGAACAAATATAGTCTATAATAATTATGAGGATAATAGATTAGGAGGTAATTATGAAATTAACAAAAGCATTTACATTAGCAGAAATATTGATAACTCTCGGCGTTATCGGCGTGGTTGCGGCGGTTACGATGCCGACGCTGGTTACAAATATTCAGGAAAAAGTGAGGAAAGAACAGGTTAGGACGGTTAAATATAAATTTACAAAAGCTACCGACAAGATGAACTCACTCGGCAAAATCGGGCATTATGACTCGACAATGGACTTTGTAAACGAATTGAAAAAGCACCTCACAATCGCCAAAATCTGCCAAAACAACGAACTTGACAAATGTTGGCCCAGCGAAAGTATTAACGCTTACAGCGGTAGCGGTACCACATTGACGGAATTTCCCGTTAAAGACCTGAAAAAGGGTGTTAACTTGAAGGCGTTGGCACTTGGAACAAAAACAACAGAAACCGTCGGGATTGTGACGGGCGACGGGGTGCCAATGTTGCTTGTTTATTCACCCGTATGTTCAGGTTTTGATGAGGCAAAGACTTATACGTGGTCGGTACAGGACGGCAAGCCTGTCACAAACGCCACAACAAACTGTGTAAGTGCGATTTTTGACATAAACGGTGCAAAAGGTCCTAACAAAATCGGTACGGACGTCCGCACCTTGAACTCACTTTTCGGTTCAACAGATTTAGGTACAGTAGCAGGTATATCTTCGGAACAATGCGAAAAAGTCAAAACCAAATATGGGATTAACGAATGTTGTACAGATTGCGACGCAAACGGAGGAGACACCTGGGCAGCCGGCGTAATCAAGTGTGCCGATATGGGACTACACTTACCTGACATGCTAACCCTTGCAAACATAGCGAACGCTCGTTACGGGACAACGTTAATCGGACCGTACACCATTTATATGGGTACACAGTACGGCGAAGACTGCAGAACCCCAATCGCAGATTGGTACGGACAAAATTCCTACATCTTCAATGAAGCTGAGATACTTTGTAACGTAGACACAAGCACCGATGCCAATTCCGCCCTCAACGACGGTGAAGGCTCAACTTCCTCAACCATTTTCGATTACTACTGGTCGAGTTCGGAGGCTTCCGCTGTATATGCGTACAGGCGGGACTTCCACGCCGCTTTCAGTTTCTGGGACAGGAGTGCACGTTACAATGGCCACAAGTCGTTGTGCGTAGGTGATTAAAACGTTGTCGGGTTCGATGAAAAAGTCGAACACCAACCTACCATGAGACATGGATAACCTTGTGTCCCCTCGTCTCACATACAAAAGCAGACTATGTCCGCCGCTAAAGAACCATTAACACTTCAACAAAAAACAACACCCTGTCAAATTGGCAAGGTGCTGTTTTTAAATCTTTGCATTTATGCTTACGCACGTTTTTTTGCGGTGATACTCAATGAGTGACGACCTTTTGCACGACGTCTGTTGATAACTTCACGACCGCCCGGGGTTGCCATTCTTGCTCTAAAACCGCTAACGTGTTGTCTTTTGATTTTAGTTCCTTCCAGTGTACGTCTCATTTTTTTAGTTTCCTTTTGTTTTTCTTTGTCGTATAATACTTATGTTAAATAAAAAAAAGTAATTAGTCAACACATGATTTTACAGAGGTTAACATATATGAACAAAAAGATTGGTTTTATCGGGTGCGGGAAAATGGCAAGTGCCATTATTAAAGGGGTTTCAAGCTCTTGTATGGCAAAATCGCTTGAGATTAAGGGTTCGGAAGTGAACCGTGAAATAGCGGAGCTTGCCTCATCTAGGCTCAAAATCCCCGTAATATCCGACAACAGAACCCTAGCCAAAGAAAGCGACGTAATCGTTATTGCGACAAAACCAAACTATGTCCAAGGAGTTTTGGAAGAAATTCAATCAGAATTGACTGACGACAAACTGGTTGTGTCGATTGCGGCGGGGGTTAGCACAAAGAAAATTTCAAAAATTATAGGCAAGCACCGAGTTGTCCGAGTTATGCCGAACACCCCGGCTCTTGTCAAAGAAGGGATGAGCGGTGTTTGCAGGGGCGAATTTGCGAAAGATGAGGATGTCGAATTTGTCATGGAAATGCTTTCATCCATCGGGAAGTGTATAGAGGTTTCGGAAAGTCAAATCGATATTGTAACGGCGATTTCGGGGTCCGGACCCGCTTTTTTCTACAAGGTTATCGAAGATATGGCTCGTGCGGGCGAAAAATTGGGGCTTGAATACGAAAAATCGCTTCAGCTCGCGACCCAAACCGCGATAGGTTCTGCCCGTATGGTCGAAAACAGGGGCGAAATTCCGCTCCAAACGTTGATTGATAACGTTGCGACAAAGGGCGGGTGTACGTTCGTCGGGATTTCCGTGATGAACGAGCAAAATTCGGACAAGCTCTTCTTTGACATTATCGAAAAAACAGCCGTCAAAGCAAACGAGCTGGGTAAATAAATTTCTATTTTATGTTTTTTATCTTGTATTTTGCACCGAAAGACTAATTCTTAGGTGCATTTTTCTTATAAGGCTTAATAATATTGTACACATGGCTAATAGACCTCTTCGTCGGCTTTGTATTTAATATACTTGTAGCAAATGAGCAAAAGAAAGGATTAAAATATGTTAAGAACTCCCGAAACAAAAGAAAAATCCTCAGACAAGAAAACTATCTCAATAGCGATTATCGAAGATTTTAAACTTACCCGAGTGGGCTTAAGGTGTGCATTGAACACGAACGACGACATGCACGTAATCATCGAGGCGGAAAATGCAACGGACGGGTTACGGCAAATGGAAAGAAACCAACCCGACGTTGTACTTATGGATTTGGGGTTGCCCGGCATGAACGGTATCGAGGCAACGATTAAGGTCAAGAGCATGCTCCCCGCAACAAAAGTTATTGCACTGACTTCGCACGACAGAGAGGAAGAAGTTGTTGCTGCGTTAAGTTCGGGTGCAAGTGCGTATTGCCTCAAAGATATTGATCCCGACAAGCTCGCAAACGTCGTAAGAGATGTTGCCGAAGGGGTTTGCTGGATTGACCCGATGGTCGCACAGCTGGCACTTAATTCTTTCCCGAAAGTTGAAAATATCGGATTTTTGCCGAAGAAAAATCAGGGTGAAGGAAGAGTACCTTTGACCGAGAGAGAATATGAAGTTTTAAAACACCTCGTAAGCGGAAAGAGCAACACCGAAATTGCAAAAGAATTAATCGTCAGCGTTCACACCGCAAAAGCTCATGTTTGCTCGATTTTACAGAAAATGTGCGTAAACGACAGAGTTCAAGCTGCGGTTAAAGCAGTTAAAGAAGGTATGGTGTAATTCAATCTCACATAATTACGGAGGTGCGGGAAAAGCGTAGCTTTTCCCGCACCCGGTTTTTTATTTTTCGTAATACTTCCGCCAAAACCGATAGACAGCGAGCTTCCTTTATGCTATGCTCTAAAGAGTTAAGACGAACAAACGGTTTAAAGAAGAGATTAATCTTTAAATTACGCATAAGGAGCAATTA
>CAMAML010000071.1 GCA_945836835.1 uncultured cyanobacterium
CCTGACATTTTGGAGAATAAACAAGCAACATTGGTACTCCGTCACCCGTCACAATCCCTACGGTATCTTCATTACCACTACTCAGTGCAAGGGCTTTTAAATCCGTACCTTTTGTTAGGCTGCTGACGGAAACGGATGAAAGAGTGGGGCTGTTGTTCTGATAGGTATTAACCGTTTCACTCGGCCAACACTCGCTAAGATTTCCGCTGTCGCAAACTTTTGCGATTGTCATGTGTTTTTTCAGCTCGTTGACGAAGTTTTTTGTAGCAGGTGCGTCATAGGGTCCAATCTTGCCCAAACTGTTCATCTTGTCGGTTGCTTTGGTTAATTTGTACTTAACCGTACGAACTTGTTCTTTTCTGACTTTGTCTTGGATGTTCGTCACTAACGTTGGCATCGTCACCGCCGCCACTACGCCGATAACACCAAGGGTAATCAAGACTTCTGCAAGAGTAAAGCCAATTTTTACGAGGCGTGGAGAACTGCTCTGCGAGGCGTGGTGAAATTTATGCCCCTTTGGTAGCGTACAAAAGTGGACTCTGTCCACCCTTTTTAATTTTTGTAAATTCATTGTTTTGCTCCTTTCGCATTTTTTCAATTTCCCATGAAAAAATTCTCTTTAACTTTATTTTGTAATGTATTACCTTACATATTTAATCTTATTATTGTAGCAAAATAACAATATGTCAAGACTAAATTTATTGGGAAATAATATCAAGAAATACAGGAAGCTAAAAAAGCTTTCACAAAATGAGCTTGCGGAAATGTGCGATTTTTCGAGGGAACATTTGGCATGCGTTGAAACGGGAAAAGAGTTTATAAGCCTTAGAAAATTATTTTTGATTGCCGATTTGTTGGAAGTTTCCGTAAAAGATTTGATGAATTTTGAATAACATCAGTTAGTAACTTAGTCACTTAATCATCAGCACAACTTATTCAACAAATCTATTTTTATGCTAAAATACCACAATAGCACATAAATCGGAGGTCGAGGTTTTGACTGGTATAAAAAATTTATTCTCAAATTTTAAAGGTGATTTGTTCGGGGCGATTATCGCCTCTATAATAGCGTTCCCGCAGGCGTTGGCGTTCGGGGTGGCATCGGGCATGGGGGCTTCGGCGGGGATTTGGGGTGCAATAATCCTATCCCTCGTTGCGGGAATTTTAGGGTGTAACGTCCCGCTGATTTCGGGCCCGACGGGTCCCGTCGCAATTATCACCGCAACCGTTGTCGGGATGTATTCGGGCAATATGTCGTCGGTCTTGGCAATCCTTGTTATGGCTGCTATTTTTCAGATAATTATCTCAATGACTTCAATCCCGAGAATGATAAAGTATGTTCCATATCCCGTAATTTCGGGCTTCTTGACGGGTATCGGGTTAATCATCATAATCCTTCAGCTCGCTCCGCTTGTCGGCGGGGTTGCTCAATCTTCAACCATAAAAGCACTTTTGGCGTATCCGCAGGTGTTTGCCTCCATAAATATTCACGCACTTGTTTTAGGCGGGATTACCCTGTTAATCCTGTTTTTTACCCCGAAATTTATCACAAAAATCCTGCCCTCCCAGCTTTTGGCACTCGTTGCGGTTACTGCCGTTGCTTACTATTCGTGGTGGGATGTAGAGAAAATTTCCGACATAACTTTTTCCATGCCGGCAATAACTCTACTCGTAATCTCCGTTGAAGGATTGGTAAAAGATCTGCCAATAGCCCTGACGCTGGCCTTTATTGCGACAAGCGAAAGTCTTTTGACGGGGATTATAATGGATTCGCTCACGAAAGTTAAGCACAACTCGAAAAAGCTGGTTTTCGCTCAAGGGGTGGGGAATATGTTTTGTGCCATGACAGGCTCGATGCTTGGTTCTGCCGCCACAATGAGAAGTGTTGCCGCCGTAAAAGTCGGGGCAAAAACCAAACTTTCCGCAATCCTCTGTTCCATAATTCTTTTAGCGGTTCTGTTCAAGGGGGCGGCGTTCATCTCGCAAATCCCGATATGCGTGCTTTCGGGAATTTTAATAAAAATCGGCTACGATATTTTGGACTGGAAGGTTATCAAGGTTCTGAAATATGCACCGAAAGACGACTTGTACGTGCTTGTTACGGTACTTTTGCTCACGGTATTTTATAACCTGATTTTTGCACTCGGCATCGGGGTAATTCTTGCCTCAATTCTTTATGCAAAGCGGATTGCGGACAATACGAATATCAAGGTTACTCAGTTTAACCGAATTGAATACACCCCATATGAAACCAAAATCGAACGGGACTCACACTATAAGATAAGAATTTTGCACATCGACGGTCAATTTTTCTTCGGCACGACTACTCAGATAGTTTCTCATTTTGATGAAATGCTTGAGACCGAGTACATTATTTTAAATTATGGATCGAACGCAAAACTTGACATGTCGGCGATTTTTGCACTCGAAGATATTATAGTCCGATTAAAATCTCAGGGGATAAAACTTCTCCTTGTAATCCCAAACCAGCAGGTTTTTGAGCAAATTCGGTCGTTGGAAATTATCTCACAACTTGGCGAAAATTCCGTATTTACGGACGAAAACCTTGCGATAGATAAGGCGCTTAAAGGTTTGGGAAAATAGGAACGCACCATGTTTTTGCGTCTTGCAAAAACTTTTAATTTGACGCAATACTCTGTTCTCCGAACAGAAAAACTTTAAGGCTGTTTTCGGTTTGTCTAACGGGTCTGTAGAAATCTTTAACCAAAATATTTTGGGTTTGGATGCACTGAAAGCCTTTAGAGGTAAGATATTTCTCAAATTTTTCGGAATTGTTAGTGTATTTTTTCTGTTTCAGGAATACGTAAAAATTGGTTTTTCGGCGTGAGATTTCCAAGAACGCAAAGCTCAAAATCTCGTCGTAAAAGAGGTTGTAGCCTGCGTTTGTGGTCAAATCCACGATAAAATTGGTATTGTCGGAGGTCATAATCGACAAATACGCAATGACCCGATGACTTATGTAATCTTCCAGCACGTAGCGGTTTTTGTAAAAATTTGTAATCCCTTCAAAAAACGGTTCTTTAAATTCCGTCTTAATCCGTGTCAGGGAAGGTTTATAGAGCGGGGTTAATTCCGAGTTGTACAGGTCGCTGACCTGTTTTGCGTCGGAGTTTTGGCAGGCACGAAATTTTGCGGGTTCAAATTCTTTTCGGTTAAAGTTTTCGACTTTCCACATATTTTCGCAAGAGCAATGCCTAAACCCGCAACCGCTCATAAAAAGATCAAACAATTCGTCGTGGGAATTGTCGACCGATACGGAAAACGCCACTGCACCCATAGCCCCGTAGCGGGCGATAACAAATTCTACGAGCTGTTTTCCCACATCATAAAGATTGTTTTGGAAAATTAATCTTGTGATAACTATTTTATAAGGGTTTCCCATTGTCGGCAGGACAGTTATTAAGCCCAAAATTTCTTTGTTTGAAACAAGGACGTAAGATTCGGGCAAAAACTTGTATTTTAGCGGCAGGCATGAGTGTATAAGCCGAACGGCTTCGGTTTTTAGTTCTTTTGCGAACCTGTCGCTGTCGTCCGCCCCGAGGTATTCGGTCATCTTGCGGATTTTGGGTATGTCAAAATAATCCAACGCTCTAATTATAATCATACTGTTATTATATAGCTTTTTTTTTAGTTTCGCAAGTGTTTTTTGGGGGTGCTTAAGTTTTGGGAAGTTACTAAGTTACTAAGTTTTAAAGGCGAATTTAGAAATTCGGGTGAGGAGGTGAACAAGTTTGCAGAGTTAGGAAATTTATATGATACCCAATTTCCGTAAAAACTTAATCACTTAGTCGAGCGTGAAGAAAATCCAATACAGGGGGCAATCAGTTGGTTCAGCCACTTTCGCATTTTACGTGTGCCATTTCTCGTACCTCTTTAATTCCTGCTTCATAAATAATCCTCCGAGTTATATAATCGTCGCAAGTGACGGTGCAATCGCAATGAAATGTCTGACCAAATCTGCGTCCCAAAGTTTTCCCGCACCTTCCTGCAAGATTTCGCAAGCCTTTTCGACCGTCATACCTTTTCTGTAGGGTCTATCACTGATGAGTGCGTGATAGGTGTCCGCAACCGCCACAATCCTTGCCGCAAACGGGATTTCATCACCTTTCAAATGCTCCGGATAACCGCTTCCGTCGATATGTTCGTGGTGATATTTTACAATCGGGATTAAGTGTGCCAACGCCTCGTTTGGTGCAAGCACTTTTTCCGCACCGATGACGGGGTGTTGCTTCATAATCTCCCACTCGTCGTTTTCGAGTCTGCCGGGTTTTCTCAAAACATTCTCGGGGATACCGATTTTGCCCACATCGTGCAACAGCCCGCCAAGCCTAATCTTTTGAACCTCATCTTCAGGCAGGTTAATCGCACGTGCCAAAGCCTCCGAGTACCTCGAAACACTCGTTGAATGACCTTTTGTGTAAGGGTCTTTTGCATCAATCGCCCCCGCTAAGGATGTAACCATTTCTATCAAGTGGTTCTGAGAAATAATTTCTTCGTTGTTGAACTTATGGACAAGCTCTTCTTCAAAATTTATTCCGAGCTGTGCGTGGCGTTTTGCGATGACTTCGGCAAACGAGTTCAACGCCGCATCGTCCCAGAAATTGAAATCCGAAGAGCTGATAATTGCCGACATGCCCTCTTTATAGCCTTTTGCCTGCGAAATATACATCGCCTGTTCTGCCAAAATCAATAGTTTTTCCTGATCCTTTGTGTCATTAGGATAGGTCGAAATCCCGACCGAAACCTTGACGGGTCCTACGTCATCCACAAAACAACAAGAAAGCGTGTAGGTAATATATTCCGCCAAATACTTGGCATCCGCAGTGTTTGTGTTCGGAAGAATTACGGCAATCTCATCCCCGCCGTATCTGCCCGCCTTGTCGTTTGAGCGTGCATTCTGCTTAATCTTTTCCGCCAAAAGTTTGATAACCTCGTCCCCCTTGGCATGCCCTAACTCTCTGTTTATCTTTGAAATATTGTTTATGTCAAACATCACGATTGAAAGTTGCCCGTCGGTGTCGGAAACCTTCTGTATCTCGCTTGCCAAGACTTCCTGAAACCCTCTGTGGTTATACAAAGAAGTCAAAGTATCCGTGTTTGCAAACTTGTTCGTCTTATCTCTCAATTCGAGATTTTGGAGAAACATTCCCGCATAATTTGCCACGAACGACAACAGCCCGATGTTACAATTAACGTCATCCGTCCCCAACACCATAACCCCGACGGTATTATTCAGAGCAACCATCGGGAGAAGTATGGTTGAACACGACTGTAAATAAGGTATGTTCAAATACGTATTGTCTTTGTGAACGACTGCCGACGATGTCGTAAAACATTCCACAATCGGGTTACCGTCCTCGGACAAGAAAATTTTCGATGAATACGTGCTTCCCAAAGTGTTCAAAAGTTTGAGGTTTATGCACTTGGACTTTTCGTGAAAATACCCGAACGCCGTAAAACTGCAATTCAACTTCTCCGAACAAATAGAATGGAGGGCAACATAAAGGTCGTTTGTCGTCTTTTTGCCCTGCAAAGCAATGCCTAAACTTCTGATTACATCAACGTAGTCAACCTCAACGTTCTTTTGGGTAATCGTCCGCCCCAAAAATCCGCGATACATCTTGTTGGAATTTTTGGCGGTATTTATGTTATTAATCTTTGCGACAATTTCTCTGTTTTTTAAAATCGAATTTGAACCGGCAGGCTTCGGATTTCTGATGACAGCCTCGCCCGAAGGTGCCAAGATTTTCTTTTCAACTCCCTTTTTGCGTACAATTTTCCGCTCGCCCGACGGTTGAGCGTTTGCACTCATAGGATTAGCCACCGCTTCCCCATTGGAAGAAAGTGCCTTTTCAATTTGTTCTTCGGTTGTCTTTTTACTTTGTCTTGCCAAATTCAATCCACCTATACACTGATTTAACGTTTGTGAAAAATTTAATTGACAATTTGTCGCCAATTCTTAACAATTCTTCAAAACAATCTTACACAAAAAACCACACTTTTACAATCCGCCATTTAGACGGGGCTATTTTGTTGACATACTCCTTTTACCACTACTACATTTGTAGTATAACTCTTTGTTTGAAAATTTTAAACCCTTTTTTTGAATAAGTTTACAATTTTTGGTGGATTTTTGGAAAATTATCTTGCGAAAACCGCTTTATTATTGTAAAATTCGGATATGAGGAAATGTAAACTTTGCGGAAAATTGCATACGGATCTCCCGCAATACTGTGATTGCGGCGGGGACGAGTTTGAGGAAGTTGCGGTTAAAGAAGAAAAAGTTTCCCAAGTCGAAACCTTCAAAAACGTACTGTCGTGGGTAATTTTTGCGGTCTGTATAATCTTATCGGTACTTGTACTGTTTGTGTGGTAAGTTGAGGCGATATAAGGGCTCATTGAGTGAACGGCAGCGGAGCGTGGAGCAATAATCCAAGACAGTTTCAGCATCTTCCACCGGTGCGTCTTGCGGAAAAATCGTGGAACAGCCCTCTCCAGGCGGGAGGCGGATTTTGCGTAGGCTGAAGCGAGCAGCGCGAGCGG
>CAMAML010000072.1 GCA_945836835.1 uncultured cyanobacterium
TTATATCTCAATCTTGACTTCGTTACATCTCGTAATAATCGACAGAAATATCTCGACGGAGAGGGGTAATTTGCAGCCTTTTCCCGTTTCATTCGCTCTACTCAAACAAAGCGTTGATTTTGTCCACGATTTCCTGCGGATCCATCTCATTTGTCACCTTGTTTATGTTTTGTGCATTCTGGTACAATTTCGCCGCCTCTATCTTATTCCCGGTTATGGTTATCGCTCTTGCAAGGTTAAACTGTGCAAGTGCATAATTCGGGTTATACGAAATCGAGTTCTTAAACAACTCTATCGCCTTTTGCACCCGTCCTAAGTCGTCAAGGTAAATTACGCCGAGGTTGTTATAGGCAATGTCATAATCGGGTTTATACTCTATCGCAAGGTTGTATTCCTTAATCGCCTCGTCCAAGTTGCCGTTGCCCCAGTACAAAAATCCTAAGTTGCAATGGATTTGAGCGTTCTCGGGTTGGAGGTCAAGTGCGTTTCTGTACACCTGCAATGCGTTGTGAAAATCTTCTTTGTCATAAAATGCACTTCCCAAATTAACGTAAATATCAATATCCTTCGGGGTTTGCAGGTAAGCACTCTGATACGACGCAATCGCTGCATCCAAGTCTTTTTTCGTTTCCTGATAAACAAAACCCAGTGTCTGATTGACAATGCTTGTCCATTCTTTGCGAGGGTTAAGGGTTACCGCCGTTTGGAAATGCGAAATTGCCGCGTCCGTATCCCCTTTCACAAACAGGATATTTGCAAGGTTTGAGTGAACTTCCGGCATATTCGGCATAATCGTGATGAGTTTTTCGTAAACATTCACGGCGTTGTCGTAGTCCCCGATTTCCTCATAAGCCTGTGCAAGATGTCTGTACGCAGGAATATTTAAGCAGTCCAGCCAAATTGCCATTTTGTATTCCGTAATCGCGTCCTCAAATCTTCCCAGCGAACAGTAAATATCCCCCAAAAGCCCGTACAGCGGGGTGAACCCCGGAGCTTTCTCTATCGCATTGATGTAAAGCTGAACCGCTTCGTCGATACCTTTAGTATTTGCAAGCCACATCCCCCTGAGCCATGTCGGGATGAACCTTAAATACGAAATGTTTTGGATAACGTTCTTTATTGCACGCTTGTCAAACGGAAGGGTTAAAACCGAAAGAATGTATTCAAATTTTGACTTGAACCAAAGTTGAGATGTTTGGATTGATTTTATGCTGTAAAGGTTTGAGAGAAGAAAATGAGCACAAGAACTTCTTAAAGGTGCGGTTTTAACGGCTTTTTCGGCGTTAAGTATTGCCTCAAAAAATCTCGCTTTCTTGGTGTAAGTTTCCGCCAAAAGGTAATATGCCTTTGAAAGTTTTTCGTCTTTTTCTATCGCATGGTCAAAGTAGTTTATCGCCTTGTCCAAATCGCCTTTGTAATAGTGAGCCTGCCCTATTTTGAAATAAATTTCCGCAGAGTCGATATAGGTCTCCAAAGCCCTTTGGTACTCGGTGATTGCCTCTTCGATATATTGACAGGAGTTAAAAATGTCAAGGTGCCATGCCAGATATAAATCCCCGAGCCGCAAATGCAAATCGGCGTTGGTCGGATCTTCCTGAAGCCCTATTTGACAAAGCTCTATGGCGTTTTTCATATTGCCCGTTTTATATTCTTTGTTAATTTTCTTTTCTAACTGTTTCGTATTGTTCATATTTTTCCGTCTATCCCTTGACAATAACACAATCACTGTTCATACTATGTATTGTAATTAATTCTCATCAAAAAAGCAAGTAAGTAAAATAGTGTAAAAGGAGTAAAAATGAAAGACAATACGATTTATTTTGTGGACGTAACCAACAGGGACGGGGTTCAGACCTCAAGATTGGGGCTGGCAAAACTTCAAAAAACCATAATAAACTTAATGCTTGACGAGATGGGGATTTCGCAGTCGGAGTTCGGGTTTCCGACAACGAAACACGAGATTAATTACCTCAACGGAAACTTGCAGCTCGTAAAGCGTAACGTTATTACCAAAACGAGACTTTCGGGCTGGATGCGGGCAATTCCCGAGGATGTAGAGCTTTCGTTCAAAAATGTTCCCGATCTTAAGAACTGCAACCTTTCGCAATCGACTTCGGAGCAGATGATTGTCGGAAAATATCAGGGGAAAAAGAGTTTTGATGACATAATCGCCATGACGGCAGACGCCGTCAGGTGTGCGGTCTCAAAAGGTGCGGAAATCATCGGGGTAAACGCCGAAGACGCATCACGCAGCGACTTGGATTTTCTTATAAAATATGCCAAAACCGCAAGAGATAACGGGGCAAGCCGTTTCAGATACTGCGATACCTTGGGGTTTGAAGACCCAAAAACCACTTATGACAGGATTTATAATATCGCAAAATCAACAGGCATGGCGGTGGAACTCCATTTTCATAACGACTTGGGGATGGCAGTTGCATGTTCGATTATGGGTGCGAAAGCGGCGATTGACGCAGGGGTTGACGCGTATATCAATACGGCGATTAACGGTATGGGCGAACGTGCCGGAAACGCCGACCTTGTATCGTGCCTTTTGTCTGTCTTGAAGTCGGCAGGGTTCAGAAACGAGTACAGGATTGACCCGAACATAGATTTGAGCAAGGCTTGGCAGCTTGCCAAATATACGTCATACGCTTTTGGGGTGCCAATTCCGATAAATCAGCCTGCGGTCGGAGATAATGCGTTTGCACACGAGTCGGGGATACACGCCGACGGTGCGTTGAAGGACAGAAGAAATTACGAGCTGTACGACTACGAAGAACTCGGACGGGGCGAGCCTGAAATCATCGAAACGGGAAGAATGATTACGACGGGTGAATACGGTGGGATTAAAGGGTTTAGAAACGTTTACGATAACCTTGAAATCGAGTTTAAGGACGAACACGAAGCACGGAACATCTTGGAACTTGCACGTTATGCAAACGTCCACACCCAAAAACCGTTGACGTCAAGCGAATTGAGGTTTATATATTACTATCCCGATATTGCGGCACAGGTAATGACGGTTTCACCTTATTACGAACCGCAAGGAGCGATAAAAGAGCGTGTAGACGCAAACCTCCTCACCAAACCGCACAGGATTATATAGGTGTAGATTAAAAATGTTTTACGTTGTCGGGTTCAATGAAAACGTCGAACCCGACCTACACGACTATCAAGGTGTTGCACTTCTAATCCGATTTCGCCCTAACCCTAAATTGTTAACAAATGTAAAAAACAGGCGAAATTTTGCAAATTACGATTAAACTTTTTCTTAAAAAATTCCGTAAACCATGGAAAGGAAATTAACTACTATGGGATTAGCGGCATCACAAGCAAAATTATTAAGTATAACAACACGACTTTCGGACAACGAACTGCGGTCGCAGACGATTACTGCCGCAAAAATGGCACTCTCAAACCAGACAAGTGCCGCAAGCAAAAAATATATAAATGCACTAAACTCAACCGAACTTTTGTATGGAACGTATGACATGAACGGTAACAAAACGACGGTCGCCTTGACGGGTACGGCTTTAAGCGAATATGCACCTTTAAAGAACCAGTATGCACTTATTAATTCAGCAGGACAGGTTTTGGTCTCCGAAACACAGGCAAATTACTACGAAAAAAGTCAAAATATCAACGATTATTTGGCGTTTAACGGGATAGACAGGATTGACACGGGCAAAACTCGTACGGTTACGAACCCTGATTACGAAGATGCTTATAATGAGTGGCAAGATGAGTATGATAAATGGATTATCAAAAAACCTGACAAAAATGATCCAATATATTGGGAAGAAGGAAAAATTTCAACTACATCAGATTTGTATGACAAGTTTTTATGGTCAACGGCAGCTTGTTATGCGGGGGCACTAGGGGCATTATCGGGATTACTCGGACTTCCCGGTGAACAATTATATGACAGTTCCGGAAATTTAGTTGTAGAATATACTCCCTCATATGTTAATTTATATAGCGACGACAAGAGTGGAGAAATAATATTAACCGAGCCTTTGTCGTCTAAAAATAAAGATTGTTACAGTCATGTCTTGTCACATTTGCTGAATTTGGGCGATTATAAAACCACGACAGGACAAACAATTACTATTTCTAACGGTTACGGTTCAAAAAATAATTATGAACATTGGTGGGAAGCATATCCGAATAACAGAGGTCCTTTGGCTGCTGAGCTTGCAAACGTGTTATCCGAGAATAATGATCCCATATATTATTGTTGCCAAACCGATCCTGCAAATGTCGATATTACGGAGTCGTCTTCCGAGGCTGAAAAGCTTATGAGCGATTATTATTTTGACGAAAACGGAGAAGTGAAAACCAAGTCATTGCAACAAAAAATAGTAGACTTAAATTATGCTATGTGTAGTGATATGCTTTCAAATCAAGAATTGTATGATTGTATTCAACATTTTGTCAACGAAGACTTGAAAGTGTTGTTTAAAGCTAGCGATGTGTTTTTGGAAGATAAGTACAATGATGACTATGAAGAATGGCTTTCCGAGAAGCCGACGCTTGACGTCCCGCCTACGATAGACGAAATCGTCTACGAATACAGCGATACCGACAAAGCCCAGTGGTATGTGAACTTGTGGCACAGGATGAACGGGGCGTCTGATGAAAAAGACGGCAACCAAACGACCTCAACCACAAACACGACGGGCTATTGGAACGAGATGATACACAACGAAAGCACAACTACCACCCAACGTTGGGCAGTGTTGGAGGACGGCTTGATGAACAGCTCGAAATGGTTACAAAACGCATTAACCCAAGGTACGGTAACGCTTGAGCAGGTACAGTTTACGGGCGAAAGCACGGAAAGCAACACGGGGCTAAAGGACGTTAGCTGGAAATCGATAATCTATTCAAGCGCACAGGACATAACCGAGCAAACGGACGAAACTGTGATAGCAAAAGCCGAGGCGGAATACGAACGCGCACAAAACGACATCGAGGCAAAGGACAAGCAGTTTGACAATATGCTGAAACTGCTTGACACCGAACACGAGGCGTTACAGACCGAATACGAGTCGGTTCAGCAGGTAATAAACAAAAACATCTCACGCACATTGAAGATATATTCGGCGTAAACGGTCGCAGCCCGTTCAAAAGTAGTCTGTGGCTACCCATTGACACGTCCTGCGGAAAACCTTAGTAGGTCGGGTTCGACGTTTTCATCGGTAGCCACAGGCTACTTTTGTGTGGAGACGAAGGGACACAAGGTTCTCCATGCCTTGTTATAGAAAAAGAAAAACGCCTTTTAATGGAGATCAATAAGGCGTTCAAAATAAATAACATAAAACATAAAAAAGATACAAAAGTAAAGCTTTTTAATCACCTACGCAAAGCGGATTGATGCCGCCGTTACGGGATTTCTCGTTCCAGGAACTATTATCACTGACGATATTCCTTCCAAGCACCGTACTGGCACTAACCTCGGTACTCGACCAAAAGTTGCCGTCTGAAATCTCGGATACGGCTGTATTTTTGCCGTTTGGAATGCTGGCACCGTCGACGCAGATGATGTCACTAATAGCTTTTCTGCCACCTAAGTCATGTTCGTCATAATATTGGTGACAGTCAGCATAACCACCATAACCGTTTACCGTGATTAGTGTGTGGACGCCGATATCCGTCCTGCCGTATCTTGCACCTGCAAGGTTTGCGAGTGTTTGCATGCTCGGTAAGTGTAAACCAATATTTGCACACGCTTCAACCGCTCCCGCATAATAATCATTATCGAAGGAACAACCTTTTATACCAAGCTTGTCTTTCTTTTTCTCGCAATCAGCTTTTGACATAGCGGTTGCGTCAAATAGTCTGTAACCGAATAACGAGTTGAGGGTTCTGACATCTTGTCCGATTTTATTCGGACCTTTGGCTCCGTTTATGTCAAATATCGCCGAAACGCAGTTTGTCGTGGCGTTGGTCTCCGGCTTGCCGTCCACAACCGACCACGTGTAAGATTTAACCGGATCCAGTGGTGTACAAACAGGCGAATAAACCAAAATCATCGGGACGCCGTCACCCGTCACTATCCCCATTGTCGTTGTCGAACCCGTGCCGAGCGACAACGCCACAAGGTTTGTACCTGTTTTGATGTCGTTTACGTTGCGCGTCTCGTTGGTGAGGTTGATTGTAGTTGTCGGCCAGCATTGGCTTAAACTATCGTTGTCACAAACTTTGGCAATGCTCATATGCTTTTTGAGTTCGTTTACAAAGGCTTCAGTCGTGGCATACGGACCGATTTTGTCCAATGACTTCATGCTGTCCGTTGCTTTTGTGAGCTTGTATTTTACCGTACGCACCTGCTCTTTCTTAATTCTCTCCTGCACATTCGTAACAAGTGTCGGCATTGTCACCGCCGCCACCACACCGATTACGCCTAACGTAATGAGAACTTCTGCAAGAGTAAAACCCCTTTTTATGATGTGAAAAGACATGTTTTTCGAGGCGTGGTGAACCTTGTGCCCCTTCGTCTCCACACAAGAGTAGCCTTCGGCTACCCCCTCGTCTCCGTTCA
>CAMAML010000073.1 GCA_945836835.1 uncultured cyanobacterium
TTTCAGCTTGTACCCGCAACCGTCATTGCGGTTTTGGTCGGGATAGGGTACCCGAACCCGACAAGGATAATCGCACCGACCCTTCTTGTGACGAGCGTTGCGTTCGGATGTGCGATTTTTTTCGCAAAACTTTTTCAAAAATTTTGGGTTCCGCAGTGTCCCGTTCAAGTTGAACCCCGTCCGCACGACAAAGGGGAGGACGAAGAAAAATGTTAGCAAAATTTATGGACATAATTTCGCTTTGGACCTTACCCGCTGTGATTGTGGTTATCTTGACTTTAGGTTTGGCAAAAAGAGTTCCGCTTTATGAAACATTTACGGACGGGGCAAAAGACGGGTTCAAGGTTGCCGTAAACATTATCCCCTATCTTACGGCGATAATCGTCGGGATTTCGATGTTAAGGGCGTCGGGGGCTATTGAAAATTTGGCGGCGGTTTGTTCGCCGATTTTGAACTTGTTCAACATTCCGCCTGAAGTTACCCCGATAATGATTGTGCGTTCGCTTTCGGGTTCGGCGGCGTTGGGGGTGTTTTCGGATATTGCCCACAATTTGGGTGCGGAAAATTATGCGACAACGCTTTCCGCCATAATGGTCGGGAGCAGCGAAACCACGTTTTACGTACTTGCAGTGTACTTTGGGGCGGTCGGGATTTCAAAATACAGATACGCACTAATCGTCGGAATTTTGGCGGATTTGGTCGGGATTGTTGTGGCTGTCGCCGTTTGTAATTCTATGTTTGGAAGTAGTTACTAAGTCACTTTAGTAAGAGCGACAACCGTGCCGTTTGCGGAAGGGCGTCAACATTTTGCCAGCTCTGGGTAACCTCTTTTACATCGTTTTCGACAACCGTTTTTACCAATACGGCGTAATTTATGTCGATAAAGTTTATCTTTGAAACCCGCTCCGCCTCAAACCGTTTGTTCCCGCAGTTGTGACAAAAATGTTCTTCGGCTCTGACTTCGCCGTTTTTTATTATCGCCCTGATTTTTACCCCGCAACACGAACAACGCATAATAAACCATTGGTTTTCGATTAACTCTCCGCAGTCGGGACAGTACGCCAAATCCTCGCTAATCGGGACGGAAGGGTGCTGACATTTTTTACTTCGTTTGAAAAAATCCTGTATTCTCATAGTTGTTATTTAATCTTTTTTGCAAAAAAGTCAATCACCCCGACAAAATTAATAAAAAATGTTACAATTCTCCGAATATCTTAACCATATCTTCTTGGATATATTATAATCAACGTACAAGATATGAAAATTAACGGAATACAAAATCACACATATAGCAGGCAGTCATTTCAAGGGATACGACTTTCAACCACCGATTATACGGAAGTTCGGACAATGGCGTTTTTGCTGAAAGATTTGGGGGCTGACCTTTTGGGTAAAAAACAAATCTATTGCAACAACGGTTTATCCGACGTAATCAAGGCGGCAAGAGGCATTCGTCGTACCTCACCGTTTTACGGCAAGGAATTTGGGGTTGCGTTTTTCCCTTGGCGTGGGGAGGTTTACTTAATGGCTTCTCACAACTACGAGCAGGAACTATACAAACAGGTTAAGATGTTTGACAAAGGTGCGGTGCTGAATTTAGGGGTCTGATTTTTTACCCCATTTTTGTTACTGCTGTCCGAGATAAATTTTACCCCTTGACATTCGGCAGAAAACCGGTGGTAATACCCTTCTCCGTCGGGAGACGGATTTTGGCAACAGTTTTTTATCTAAAATTTTTGCCGTTGCCCGCAATGCTGTCCGCAAAGAAGAACCAATTTTTACGAGCCGCTTTTTAAGACGACTTTGTCGATAAGCCCGTATTCCATAGCCTCTTGAGCGGAAAGGTAGTGGTCTCTTTCGCAGTCCTCTTTGACTTTTTCGTAATCCTGTCCCGAATTTTCCGCCATAATCGAGATTAACATTTCTTTCATTCTGAGGATTTCTTTAGCCTCGATTTCGATGTCGGTCGCCTGACCTTGAGCCCCACCAAGCGGTTGGTGTATCATAATCCTTGCCCCCGGAAGTGCCATTCTCTTGCCTTTTGCACCTGCAGAAAGAAGGAATGCACCCATAGATGCCGCTTCGCCTAAACAGATTGTGCAAACATCGGATTTTATGAGGTTCATAGTATCGTAAATCGCCATGCCTGCGGTGATGACGCCACCCGGACTGTTTATGTAAAGCATTATATCTTTTTCGTTGTTTTCGCTGTCAAGGAGTAAGAGTTGAGCTACGATGGAGTTTGCGACTTCGTCGTCGATTTCCGTGCCGAGGAAGATAATTCTTTCTCTCAATAAACGTGAGAAGATGTCAAACGAACGTTCTCCTCTTGATGAATTTTCCACAACCGTCGGGACATAGCCCATAATTTTTAAATAAGTTTCCTGATCCATAGTTCTCTCCTGATTTTACGAATATTTTACCACAAAAATTTTTTATGGTTAAGTTTTTTTACTCTTTTTCCTGTTTGTAGCCGAAATTATCGAGGCTTTTTTGTTTTTTACGCCAATCTTTTTCGACTTTAACTTCAAGGGATAGAAAAACTTTTTTCTCAACGATTTTTTCAAGCTCAAGACGGGCTTCCGTGCCGATTTTTTTGAGAAGACTTCCGCCTTTACCTATCAAAATCCCTTTTTGACTTTTTTGTTCGCAAAAGATTGTTGCATAAATTTTATCTATATCTTCTTGTTCAAAATAATTTTCGACCTTGACGGCAACGGAGTGGGGGATTTCGTCCGATGTGTTAAGGAGGATTTTTTCTCGGATAATCTCTTCTGTAACATCTCTCATGGTCTCTTCCGTTACGACATCTTCGGGATAAAGAAGGTTGCCTTCGGGAAGATGTTTGAAAAGATTTTTGATGAGGGTGTCCATATTCCGCCCGGTTTTGGCGGAAATTTTCACTGTCGGGTAATTTTTCTCAAAAAGGGTCTTGTAAGTGAGTAAATTTTGCTCGATTTTACCCTGTTTTTTTATTTTGTCAACCTTGTTCAACCCGATAATAATCGGGATATTTGTCTGAAGAATGTTTTGAGCAATCCACTTGTCGCCTTTACCTGCGGGTTCCGTTACATCCACCAAAAACAAAATCAAATCCGCATCGGGAACGGCGACTTTTGCCTCGTCAAGCAAAAATTCACCCAATTTGTTAAGCGGTTTATGCACGCCCGGCGTGTCGACAAAAACGATTTGCCCTTCGGCGGTCGTCAAAATACCCTTAATCCGCTTTCTGGTCGTCTGTGCCTTGTCGGTCGTGATTACTATCTTTTGCCCCAGTATCTCGTTGAGTAAGGTCGATTTACCCACATTGGGACGTCCTATTATCGCTACAAATCCGCTTTTCATATATTTATATTAACATAAAAGTAAAAAAATTTAACAAATTGGCAATTTTTCTTAACTCAATGTATTATATAATATATAGTGGGAAAATTGTTAACAGGTTTTTCGATGATAAAATATACTAACAAATTAGCGATAATACTTATGCTTTGCTTGATTTCGGCGTCAAGCGGGATTGTCGGTGCAAACGAGCTGAACAAACTCGATATTAAAAAGAGCGGGTCTTCGGCGTCGACGCTTAACGTAACGGTTTATACGAGCAACCCTTATGACGAAAACGTTGCGGTTACAAAAAAAAGCGACAACAAATACGTAATCCTTCTTCCGAATGTAGGAAATTCAAGCTCGGCAAACGTTGATTATTCGTCGTTGAAGGATGTCGTATCGGACGTGAGCGTAAAATCCGTCAATGACGGTGCAAGCGGCTATACAAAAGTTACCTTAACCACGACTAAGCCTGTTTCTATTTCGACTTCTGCAAGGAAATCTACTCCGCTGACCGCAGAACAAAAAGCATATAAAAATTTAATTGCTCAATCAAGAATTGCATCGTCAAAGGCAAAAGAAATTAAGCAGGAAGTGCAGGTTTCGCAAGCGACAACTCAACCGAAAATGCAGTCGAAAACACAAGCGGTTGCTCCTTCCGAAACAAAAAAAACTCTGGCAGAAATTCCTGCATCAAAACAGGTTCAACATCAACCACAAAAACAGGTAGCGGCTGCAAAACCCGTCAAGTCTTTGGTTGAAAAGATTTCCGCACCAAAATCGGTTGATACGGATAAGTCGGTTGCTCAAAAAACCGCTCAATCTCCTGTGTCCAAAGAGATTAAAAAATCTGTTAACGTAAAAGATAACACCCTCAAAGAACTTCAAAAAGAAGCAAAAGAAAGTCTTGAAAAACACCCCGTTCAACCTGGGACGGAAAATGTTTTGCCTGAACAAAGCCCCCCTCAATCTCAGCAAGTTCCGACTAAAAACAATTCAAACATGTTGATGATTTTGTTGACGCTTGCGGGCGGGGGTGCCGGACTTGTTTTGTTGATGAAGTTTATAAAGACGGTTGCACTGCTTCAGGAACAGATTAAGACGATGGAACAACAAAATGGGGGAAATATTTTGGCAAATTCCCTCCCGACCGCCCCTTCCCTCAAAAACGAAAACAACTACAAAAATTGGCAGGAAAAATATGTCAATTACGTAAAAGATATGTCCGACGGCTCGGGCGAGCGATTAGAATACATGGGGGACGGCGAGTATGCGGTCGTTAACTCAATCCAAGAGGTTCAACAATCGCTGCAAAATATCGTTCAAGGTCAGGCAAAAGTCGTGAAAAACGCCCAAACTTCCGCCCTGCCAAAATCTGACGAAATTGAGCCGAATATTTACGAAAAACCCGCAATAAACATTGTCGAAGAAAAACTTCCGCCGATAAAGAAAGCTCGGAAAAACGGTTTTAAACAGAGAAAACATAAAAAAATCGAAATCGTCGAAGAAAAGCCCGTTGCTAAAAAATCGGTGGATAAAGTCAGTCCAAAGAAACTTGAAATAAAAGAGGTCGACATTAAAAAGAACAGGGAAGAACTTGTCAAATCTCTTGAAAAAACTGTTCATAACTCCCCGTCGGTCGAAAGGCTTACCGTTGACGAGGAGGTTATTAAACAGGTCGCAAAAGATTTCAACAGTGCAACCTTGAACCAAACCCCGACGCAAAATTCCGCACCGGTCAAAAACGAAGAGGAAGGAATTGATATTGCAATAAGAAAATCCCCTAAATTAAAGGCGTTTGCAAACAAGATTTTGATGGAAAAAACCTCAAGAACGGCGTACCTTCCAAAAACCAAGGAGGAAATTATTCCTGCAAACGTACAAGAGTCGGGATATGTAAGTTTGACAAACTCACGTTTGTATAAAAATTCGAGAAAATCGCCGACTGCCACCTTCAGCGTTGCGGATTTGATTTCAAAATCCGAAAACAAAAAAGTTGTCAATGCGGAACCTAACAAAGCTTACGCAACGATTTCCGTGGACGAATTTTTCGAGTCGGGATATAAATCTACGGCGTCTTTCGAGGTGTCAAGCAGGGTCGCAAGCCGTTTGGAAAAATTGTCAGCGTCCCAAAAAACGAAAATCGTCAAAACACAAGAGGTTGTCCCTCAACATAAACCCGAACCGTTCACGTCAAGAAAAGTTCGTTCGGCGTTCAACATCGACAAAAACAGAGGGTTTTACGTCGTGGATGACAGGGACGGCAACTCGTCTTTAATCGGGGTTGTGAAAGACAACGTAACCGTTATCAAGAATTTTGGCAAAATTCGGGACACATCCTTAAAAGTTATCAATCAGGACGAAAAGAATGTTTATATGCTAAGAGCAAACGGGGAAAGATACCTCGTAGAGGCGAACAACGATAAAGTGGGCGTTTTGCTTGAGCTGTAAACGTGAGTGGTCGGGGTAGAGAGAGAGATTTGTAAACGGGTGAAAAAATTTACTGTTCTAAAAATCGGTTTGGTCTGTATTTTGAGCCTTTTTCTGTGCGGGTGTGCCAAAAAGGACGGGCGTACGCCTGTGCAGTTTGCAACTTGGGGTTCTCAGTCCGAGCTGGAAATCTTAAAACCGATTTTGGCGGAGTTTGAGAAGGAAAATCCGACCGTGCGGGTGGATTTTATGCACATCCCGCAAAACTATTTTCAAAAAATTCATCTTCTGTTTGCCTCAAACACCCCGCCCGACTTGATTTTTGTGAATAACTTGTACCTTCCGATATACGCAAACGCAGGAGTGCTTGAACCTTTAGAGGAAATTGCTACGGACAATTACGACGCTCGGGCTTTACAATCGCTTTCGTGGCAGGGAAAACTCTATGCCGTCCCTCGTGATATTTCCAATATGGTAATTTTTTACAACAAAGATTTGTTCAACAAAAAATCCGTGCCGTTACCAAAAAGCGACTGGGATTTTGCCGAGTTTCTCGACACCGCAAAAAAACTTTGCGGAAATGGAGTTTGGGGGATAAGTTTTGAGGAAAGTCCGATTTATTACCTGCCGTATTTGATGAGCGAAGGGGGCGGAATTTTGTCGGACGACTTG